>CAYQMQ010000312.1:0-2946 GCA_964418395.1 uncultured Actinomycetota bacterium | reverse complement strand
TCATCTTCGGCGCCGTCATCGACGACAGCCTCGGCGACGAGGTCAAGATCACCGTGATCGCTGCGGGCTTCTCCGACTCCGGCGACGATCGGGTCGCGGACCTCGGTCGCCGCAGCACGCCCACCGCGCTGGGGCCGCGGCAGCGATCGGAGCAGGCCGACGACGAGATCGCGCCGCTGCTCGACGACGATGACGACGACGAGCTGTTCCGCCCCGCTGGGCGTGAGGAGAGCAGCGAGCGCAGCCAGAACGCCGGAAGCGATGACGACGACGGCGACGACCTCGACATCCCGTCCTTCCTGCGACGGTGAGCTGTTGACGGACCTGGCCACCGCCGACCCGCCCCTCTGGCTGTCGGTCGGTGAGCGCTCCGGGGCCCGAGCGGTGCTCAGCGGTCGCGCCTGCGGCGACGTCGCGTTGAGCCCTCCCGACGCGTCGGCGCGATCAGCCCGAGCCGATGTCTTGCGCGGCCTCGGCCTCGACCTCGCCGACGCCGTCTTCGCTCAACAGGTCCACGGCGCCCGGGTCGCGCACGTGGGCTCCCGCGACCGCGGCCGCGGCGCCGACGACAACGAGGGCGTGCCCGACACCGACGCGCTCATCACCACCGATCCCGGCGTGGCGGTGTGCGTGCAAGTCGCTGACTGCGTGCCGGTGGCGCTGGCGGTCGACGGCCCCGCCGCCGACGCCGGCCGGGGGCGGGGCGTCGAACCGGGGAGCGGGCGCGGCGTCGGAGCGGTCCACGCGGGACGTGCCGGCGTCCAGGCGGGCGTGGTCGGCTCGGCCGTCGCCGCGCTTTCCGAGGCCGCGCGAGTCCGGCCGGGCGATCTGACCGCGCTCGTGGGCCCGGCCATCGGGGGATGCTGCTACGAGGTACCCGCCGACCTGGCCATGGAGGTGGGTACGGTCGTGCCGGCGGCGCGGGCCACGAGCCAGTGGAACACCCCCGCGCTGGATCTGCCGGCGGCGGTGTGCTCCCAGCTGCGCGCCGCGGGCGTCGACCGCGTCACGACCGTGGGCTCGTGCACCCGCTGTGACCATGAGCGCTGGTACAGCCACCGCGCCTGGACGGCCGGCCGCGCCGCGCCGGGGCGGCAGATGCTGGCCGTCGCGCTGGCTGCCGTCGATGCCGGCGACGGTTCGGTGGACCATGGACCGTGAACCACGGGCGTCCGCGGCTGAGGCGCCTGACGTGACCGTCGCCGCCCTATCCCTAGACTTGCCGCTATGACGACGGCGCAGCCGACCCGCCACGATCAGCAGGCCGCCATCGCGCCCCGGCTGGAGGACGTGCGTGCGCGCATCACCGCGGCGGCGGAGCGGACCGGGCGCGACCCGCGGACGGTGACCCTCGTCGCCGTGGCCAAGACCTTCGACGCCGAGGCGGTGGCCGCCGCCCGGGACGCCGGCCAGGTCGACATCGGCGAGTCGCGCGCTCAAGAGCTGTCCGCCAAACGCGAACATCTGGGTGACCGGGTGCGGTGGCACTTCGTCGGGCGCCTCCAGCGCAACAAGATCAAGGAGGTCGTGGGGGCCGCGACGCTGGTGCATTCGCTCGATCGGCCAGCGCTCGCTGACGCGATGGCAGAACGCGCCGAGCGGCTCGGGATCGTGCAGCGCGTGCTGCTCCAGGTGAACGTCGACGATGACGAGGCCAAAGGCGGCTGCTCGCCGGACGAGGCGCTGCGCCTGTTGGCCCGCTTCCGGGAGTTGCCCCACCTGGCCTGCCAGGGTCTGACCACCATCCCGACGATGGGCGTCGATCCCCGGCCGGCGTTCGCCGAACTGCGGGCGCTGCGTGACCGAGCCGTGGTGCGCTTTCCCGAGGTGGCCGAGCTGTCGATGGGCATGAGCCACGACTTCGAGGCCGCGGTGGAGGAAGGCGCCACCCTGGTGCGCGTGGGTGAGGGCGTGTTCGGACCTCGGGAGGCAGCCTGAGCCCCGGTCGGGGCCACCGCGCGCGGCGTGAGCACGACGACCACAAGAGAGCACGTCATGGCCGAGATGTGGAAGCGCACGCTGTCGTTCCTCGGGCTGGTCGAGGAGTATGACGACGAGTATGACGACGTCATCGACGACGACCTGTACTACGACGACGACGCCGGACCGCCACCCCCGACGGGCCCACCCGCGCGTGAGGAGCCCACGAACGTGCGCCGCATCGGCCCGGCGGCGCCGTCCAGCAGCCGCAGCGCGGCGGGCAGCCACACGAGGACCCACGAGCGGACGGTGGAGCGAGGACCCGAGCGCACGGATCGCGGCGGCGGGTCCTCGCGCGGCCCGGCCCGCCAGGGACGAGAGCGAGGCTCGACGGTGCACGTGACCAACCCGACCACGTTCAACGATGTGGAGGAAGTCGGCGAACAGTTCCGAGCCGGCGTGCCGGTGATCATGAACCTCGCCGGCGCCAGCGAGAGCGTAGCCAAACGGCTGCTGGATTTCGCCTCCGGGCTCATCTTCGGGCTCGACGGGCGCATCGAACGGGTCGGTGACCGCGTGTTCCTGCTCACCCCGGTCGGCACCGAGGTGTCGACCGAGGAACGCAACCGCCTGTCCGAGAGCGGATTCTTCAACCAGGCGTGAGAGCCGGATAATCGGCCGCGGACCCCTGTGACCGAGCTCGAGGGAAGGGACGTCGTGAACCCGTTCGGCATCCTGTGCAGCGCAGTGACGGTGTACTACGTCGTGTTGATCGTACGGATCATCCTGACGTGGGTGCCCACCCTGCCCGAACCGATCCAGCCGCTCGCCCGGGCGGTGCGGGCGGTGACCGACCCGGTCCTGCGGCCGTTTCGCAACCTGATCCCGTCGATCCAGCTGGGCGGGGCCGCGCTCGACTTGTCGCCGATCCTGCTGCTGTTGTTGCTGAGCTTCATCGTCCAACCGTTGGTGTGCACGCTCACCGGCGGTGGCCTGTTCGACGGCTGAGCCCCACGCGGGCCGCCG
>CAYQMQ010000311.1:0-2949 GCA_964418395.1 uncultured Actinomycetota bacterium | reverse complement strand
AGGCGGTGTCGATGACCCACTCGCCGATGGGCACGATCAGCCCGGTGGTCTCGGCCAAGTCGATGAACGCGCCCGGGAACAGCAACCCGCGGGTGGGGTGCTGCCACCGCAACAACGCCTCGGCGCCGACACGACGACCGTCAGCGAGCCCGAAGATGGGTTGATAGTGCAGCGTCAGCTGTTCGCCGTGGCGGGTGGCCCGCAACGCGTTCTCGGTCTCCAGCCGCTCGCGGGCCGCTTCGTGGAGGCTGTGGTCGTAGACGACCATCCGCCCCAGCCCAGCCTCCTTCGCCGCCCACAAGGCGGTGTCGGCGTTGCGGATGAGGGTCTCGGCGTCCTCGTCGGGGTGGGCGACGGCCACGCCGACGCTGGCCGACAGCGTGAGGTTGGACCCTTCGGGCTCGTACGGTTCGCCGATGGCCTCGCGCAGCCGGTCGGCCATCGCCAGGGTGTCATCGAGGTCACCGTGGTCGAGGGCCACGAGGAACTCGTCGCCGCCAAACCGGGCGACCTGCGTGGAAGATCCGCAGTGGCGGACGATCCGTTCGGTGACATGGCGCAGCAGGGTGTCGCCGATGGCGTGACCGAGGCTGTTGTTGACCCGCTTGAAGTCGTCGAGGTCGATCAGCAGCACCGCGGCCGGGCCCTGGGCGAGCTGCTGGCGCAGGAACCGGCTGATCTCGGCGCGGGTGGCCAGCCCGGTCAGCTGGTCGTAGGCGGTGCTGTGAGCCAGCTGGGCCCGGGCGGACTCGGCGTCGCGGCGAGCGCTGCGCTCGGCACCCAGCAGCCGCTGTTGTTCGGCCTCGCCGCGCACCTGGTCGGTGACGTCGCGGTGGACCACCATCAGCCCCTGGCTGTCAGGGAAGACGCGCACCTCGTACCAGCCGCCGGCCGGTGGGAAGTAGGTCTCGAACGCCACCGATTCGCCGGTGGCCATCGCCCGTTGGTAGCTGCGCTCGCTCACGGTGGCGAGGCCGGCCGGCAACGCCTCCCACACCGGCCGTCCGAGCAGCTCGGTGCAGCTTCGGCCCAGCAGCTGCTCGGCGGGCGTGTTGAGGAACACGAACCGCCACTCCGTGTCGAGGACGTAGTAGGCGTCGGTGAGGGTTTCCAGGGTCCGCGCGACGTGGTCGGCGGCGAGGTGCCGCTCGGTGACGTCCAGGGTGATGCCGGTGAGCTGCATCGGGGTCCCGTCAGCCGCGCAGACCACCTGAGCGCGGACCAGCAGCCACCGCCACGGCTGGTCCGGTGTGGCAACGCGAAGCGTGCGCTCCAAGCCGCCTCGTTCGCTGACGGCGTGCTCGATGGCCTGTCGAAGTCCCTCGCGCTCGTCCGGGTGGACGTGGGCCAAGCCCTGCTCCAGGGTCATGGGGGGCGCATCGGGGTCGGTGGCGAACTGTGCGGCGGCGTGCACGTCGAGGCTGACGGTGTTATCGGCCAGGTCGAGCTGCCAACAACCGAGCTCGGCGGCCGTCACGGCCATCTGGAGCTGCCGCGTAGTGCGAACGAGCTCGGTGTGGGCGTGCTCGCGCCCGGAGACGTCATTGCCGGCCAGGACCAACCCGCGGATGAGGGCGTCGCCGCGGTGGTCGTCGATGGATAGCTCCACCCAGCGCCACGACCCGTCCGCGTGATGCAGCCGCACCACCAAGGGGGTCTCGACGTCGACAGCGGCCAGCGCTTCGCGCACCCTCGCCACATCCTCGGCGTGGACAAGCTCGATGATCGACCGGCCCACCATCTCGACGGGATCGTGGCCCAGCACCGGTCGCTGCAGCGACTCCAGATGCGCCACCCGCCCGTCGGCCTCGACGACAGCGAGCAGATCGGGCGCGTGCCCCGCAGCCGCCTGCAGAAGACGTTCGCGCTGAACCTGCCCGGTGATCTCCCGCACCGTCGCCACCGCTCGGCCGGCTTGACCGTCCTGCTCGAGCGGGGCGACGTCGACGTCGACCCAGTGGAGGGCGCCGTCGTCGCTCATCAGCACCAGCACGCCGTGAGCCGCCTCCCCGCGCTGGACCGCGCGGGACAACCGCGCGACTTCCGCCGGATCGGACTCCGCGCTGACCAGATCGTCGAGCCCGACGGGAAGACGTGAGTGGGAGGCCTGTCGGGTCAGCTCTTGGAATGCATGGTTGGCGTAGGCGATCCGCACCCTCTCCCCCGACGCCTCGAGCAACAGGAGCGCGTCGCGGGCGCGATCCAGCATCGCCGTTGCCGTTGCCCGGTCCAGGACGGCGTCGCGTACATCATCCGATCGCGTCACGACACCACTCGCTCCTTCACGGTGAGATCAGGGCCCCTCCGACCCGTTAGGAACTCGCCGTTACGGAATCCTCATCTCGCGACCCTAATGCCACTAGTCGCAATTGTCGATGTGTGCACCCCGCATTGTCCGGCGACAGCTCCAGGCTGTCCCATCCAATGTGAACGTATCCGAGAGCCCGCGCCCAAGGCGCGTCCCGATGGCGTGTCGCGCAGCGCCATCTGCTGCCTAACATCGTCGGGCCGGTCGTGGTGTTGACCACGCTCGACATGGGCCAGATGCTCCTGGCGATCTTCGCCTTGGCCTTCCTCGGCTTCACCGGCGACACCGGCGTCCCCGAGTGGGGGGCGATGCTCTCGGAGGCGCAGACATACATGCGCGAGGCGCCCGAGCTCCTGGTCTACCCCGGAACGGCCACCTTTTTGGCCGTGCTGGCCTTCAACCTGCTCGGCGACGGCCTCCGCGACCTGCTCGACCCGCGCATCCAGGACCGGTGACGGCGGTGCGCCGCCTCACGCCGCCGCTGGCCTCACCCCGCCGCTGGCCTCAGCACGGAACGAGCTGAGCGCCGCTGGCCACCTCGACCAGCATGTCGTCGGTCTCCCGCAACTGAGCGGTGGTCTCGTCAAGGTCCGAACTGGACACTCCCCGGTACTCCGCTCACCCGGGCGACAACCACACGG
>CAYQMQ010000310.1:0-2949 GCA_964418395.1 uncultured Actinomycetota bacterium | reverse complement strand
CGATGAGCTTGGTCAACAGGTTGGAGGCCTGCTCCACGGCGACATGGGCC
The DNA here is from genome assembly GCA_964418395.1 of uncultured Actinomycetota bacterium. GTDB lineage: Bacteria > Actinomycetota > Nitriliruptoria > Euzebyales > Egibacteraceae > QS-5-72-10. The sequence goes on along the minus strand of CAYQMQ010000310.1, from coordinate 2,899 downwards.
CCACCGAGTTGCGCCACCGAGTCGTCGCCGTACTCGACGAACACTCGCTCGTAGAGCCGCTCGGCGCGCCCGTGGTCGGCGGCGGCGTCGGCGCCCTCGGCGGCGGGAGGCAGGTCGTCGGCGAACTCGTCGACCAGCAGCCGCCGCAGGCTCTTGGGGCTGCGCGAGTAGCGGGCGAACAGCGCGCCCTTGACGACCTCGGGCAGGTTGCGCAGCGCGAAGACGGGCCGGTCGAGGTTGGTGACGTGGCGGGCGAGCAGGGCCTGCTCGTCGGCGGTGAAGTCCTCGACCACGTAGGGATGGCCCACCCCGCGGGGGGACGGGGAGGTGCCGGTGTTCACAGATCCCATAGCGGCGACAGTCTCGCAGCCGGGGCGCGTCACGCGCCCACAGCCGTCTCGAGCGCGGCGAGGGCGTCCTCGAGGTGGTCGATCAGGCGCTGCATGCCCGGCAGGGCGTCGCGGTCGGCGACCAGGCCGAACTCCATCTGGCCGGCGTAGCTGGTCTGGGTGATGTTCAGCGCGAGCCCGTCGGCGATCAGGCCCACGGGATAGATCCCGCTGAGCCGGGCGCCGTTGAGGTACAGCGACTCGGATGGCCCCGGCAGGTTCGACACGATCACGTTGTAGGGGGGCCGCACCCGCGTGGCGGCTCCGGTGAGCTGGCTCAACACCAGCGGGGCGGCCAGGGCGAGCCCGTAGTTCAGCCGGGCCGCGGGCGACATCGAACGCAGCCGCTGCTTGCCGGCCGCCATCGAGCGGTGCACCAGCTCGAGGCGGGCCAGCGGGTCCTTCTCGTGGGTGCCGAGGTTGGCCAGCAACAGCGAGATCGCGTTGCCTTCCCCCGTCCCGGCGTCCGGATCGCGGATGTCGACCGGCACCAAGGCGGTCAACGGCGCGTCCGGCAGCGCGTCCTGACCGGCGAGGTAGGCGCGCAGCGCGCCGCCGCACATCGACAGCACCACGTCGTTGATGGTGACGTCCGCCGCACGGGCGACCGCGCGGAAGCGAGCGAAGTCGTAGGACTGGGCGACGAAGCGCCGGGCCGCGGTCAGCGGCACGTTCAGCATCGACGGCGGGGCCTGGAACGGGGCCACCTCGGCCCCTGACCGCAGCGAGCTCACGATCTGACCGGCGAAGGCCCGGCCGACCGCCAGCGACGACGCCGCCTGCGCCGTCAGACCGCCCGCGGTGCGTCCCGCCCCGGCGGCGAGCGCGGCCAACCGCGACAGCGGATCGCCGCCGTGCTCGGCGGTGTCCTCGCGGTGACGCCGCTCCACCGCCCATGGCGGGGGCACGTCGCGGTCGGCGGAGGATCGGCTCAACGGCGCCAGCATCTGTTGGAACGCCGCCATGCCGTCCATCAGCGAGTGGTGGAACTTGGCGTACACCGCCGCCCGACCGTCGTCCAGCCCCTCGATCACGTACAGCTCCCACGGCGGCCGGTGGCGGTCCAGCAAGGGGCCGTGCAGCTGTGAGATCAGCACCAGCAGCTCGCGGACGCGGCCCGGCGCGGGCAGGGCGAGGTGACGCACGTGGTGGGTGAGGTCCACCTCGGTCTCCACCCACTCGAACAGGCCCAGCCGGCCATAGGGGTGCCGCAGCGCCCGGTTCAGCGGCGGGTTGACCTCGGCGTGATTCATCGCCGGGTCCACGATCGCGTCACGAACCCAGGTGGGGCCGGCGTCCGCTGGCGGCTCCAGCAGCGTCAGCCCGCCCACGTTCATGGGCCGTTCGGGGGACTCGATGAACAGCCAGGCGGCGTCCTGCGGCGGCAGCGGGCGCACCGGGGGCTCCTTCGGGCTGGGTCGATCGGCCCCGACAGTATGACCGCTGGCGGACGCTGGATAGACTCAGCGCGTTTCCCCGAACGACGCAGCAAAGGACCGCGATGCGCCTGCCGGGACGCGATCGGCCCCTGCGCGCGCCGTTGGTGCTGGCCGTGGACACCTCACGGCCCGTGACCGACGAGCCGTCCCCGCCCCCGCTGGCCCGCCTGCTGACCGCGCGCCGCCCTCAGCTGCGCGAGCTGGTCGACGCGATCGAACGCGCCGCCGTCGACGCCCGCGTGGCCGCGCTGATCGCGCGCGTCGACCAGCCCGCCTCGAGCTGGGCCCACGCCGAGGAGCTGCGCTCGGCGGTGGCGGCGTTCCGGGAGGCCGGCAAGCGCGCGCTCGCCCACGCCCAGACGTTCGGCGAGGGCGGCGACGGCACCCTGGCCTACTACGTGGCCTGCGCCTTCGACGAGATCCACCTGCAGCCGTCCGGCGACGTCGGCCTGACCGGCCTTGCCGCCGAGGTGCCGTTCGCCGCCGACGCCATGGACAAGCTCGGCGTCGAGCCGGAGCTCGACCGGCGCCACGAGTACAAGACCGCTCCGAACACGTTGACGAAGCGGGAGTTCACCGAGCCGCACCGGGAGACGGTCGACCGCATCGTCGCCAGCCACCACGAGCAGCTGGTCGCGGCGATCAGCGACGGGCGCGGGGTCGGCCCTCGCCAGGCGGCGGCGCTCGTCGACGGCGGACCACGGCTCGCCGAGCAGGCCCGCGCCGACGGGCTGGTCGACCGGCTGACCTATCGCGACGAGGCTGTCGCCGAAGCCAAGCGCGTCGCCGGCGAGGACGCGCGCGTGGTGACGCCACCGGCCTATCGGCGCGCCCGACCGCACGGCCGGCTGCGGCTGCGGCGCCGGCCCACCGCGGTGGCGCTGATCCACGGCCGCGGCACGATTCACACCGGCCGCAGCCGGCGCTCGCCGCTGGGGGCCACGATGGGGGCCGACACCGTCGTGACCGCCTTCCAGCAGGCGATCCGCGATCGGAAGGTCGCCGCGGTGCTGTTTCGGGTCGACAGCCGGGGCGGCTCGGCGGTGGCCTCCGACGCGGTGTGGCGCGCGG
>CAYQMQ010000309.1:0-2971 GCA_964418395.1 uncultured Actinomycetota bacterium | reverse complement strand
GGCCGGTCGGGGCGGCGAGGCTGTGGGATTCCCGCTGGCGTCGGCGCTGCGAGGAGGGGCGACCGTCGATGGTGCACGGCAAGACCGCGATCGTCACGGGCGGCTCTCGCGGCATCGGCTTCGGCATCGCCCGGGCGTTGGTGGCCGAGGGCGCCAACGTGTGCTTGACCGCCCGCGACGCCGACCAGCTCGCCGCCGCCGGCGACGAGCTCGGGGCGGGGGAGCGGGTGCTGACGGTGGCCGGCAAGAGCCACGACCCCGAGCACCGCAGCGACGCGGTGCGCCGGACCGTCGAGCGCTTCGGCGCGGTCGACCTGCTGGTCAACAACGCCGCCACGAACCCGCAGTTCGGCCCGCTGGCCGAGGCCGACCTCGGGGCGGTGGCCAAGGTGTTCGAGGTCAACGTGGTCGCCGCGATCGGCTGGATCCAGCAGGTGTGGGCGGCGTCGATGGCCGAGCGCGGCGGGGCCATCCTGAACGTGGCCTCCATCGGCGGGGTGCGCCCGGGCGGCGCGATCGGCGCGTACAACAGCAGCAAGGCGGCCCTGATCCACGTCACCAAGCAGTTCGCCCAAGAGCTCGCCCCCGGCGTGCGCGTCAACGCCATCGCCCCGGCGGTGGTCAAGACGGACTTCGCCCGGGCGCTGTGGGAGCCCGACGAGGAGGGCGCCGCCCGGGCGTATCCGCTGCAGCGCCTGGGCACCGTCGACGACACCGCCGCCGCGGCCCGGTTCCTGCTGTCGGAGGAGTCCTCGTGGATCACCGGCGAGACGCTGCTGCTCGACGGCGGGCTCAACGTCGCCTGAGCCGGCGGTGACCAGCGACGACCTGCCCCGTCCTCCCGCCTACGACGGCGCGTGGGTCGGCGCGGTTCTGCCGGCGCTGCTCGGCGACGGCGATCCCGGCGTCCTGCCCGAGCCGGCCCGCCGAGCCGACCAGGCCGTGCTGCTGGTCTGCGACGGGCTGGGCTGGGACCACGTCGGTGCGGCCACCCCGCACCTGGCCGCTCTGGAGGGCGGGGCGGTGGACACCACGGTGCCGTCCACCACCTCGACGGCGCTCACCTCGATCACCACGGGCCGGCCGCCGGCCGAGCACGGCGTGGTGGGCTACCGCATGCGCGTGGGTGGGGAGGTGCTGACCACGCTGTCGTGGAACCCGGACAAAGGCCCCGAGCCCGAACGGGTGCAGCCCCATCCGCCGTTCGCCGGCCGTGCCGTGCCGGTGGTCACCTGCGCGGCGTTCGCCGGATCGGGCCTCACGCGCGCGCACCTGCGCGGGGGCGTGTGGCACGGGTGGAAGGCGCCGTCGACGCTCGTCGAGCACGTCCGCCGGCTGGTCGATCAGGGCGCGCCGAGCGTGTACGCGTACTACGACGGCGTGGACAAGGTCGGCCACGAGTTCGGACCCGAGTCGGGCTACGCCGCCCGCGAGCTGGCCGCCGCCGACCGCCTGGTGGGCGAGCTGCGCGCCGAGCTGCCGCCGGGATGCGCGCTGGTCGTCGTGGCCGACCACGGCATGGTCGCCGCGCCTGCCACCAGCCAGTTCGACCTCGCCGAGCCGCTGTCGGGGCTGGTGAGCGCGTGGTCGGGGGAGGGGCGGCTGCGCTCGCTGTACGCGTCGCCGGGGCAGTCGGGCCGGCTGGCCGGCGCCTGCCGCGAGGCCTTCGGCGAGGCGGCGTGGGTGCTCACCCGCGACGAGCTCGTCGACGGCGGCTGGCTGGGCGGGCGGCCGTCGGCGGAGGTCGCCGGACGCGTCGGCGACGTGGTGCTGGCCTCCCGCGGCGAGGCCACGTTCATCGCCCCCGACCTGCGGCGCGAGGGGCAGCTGCGCGGCGCCCACGGCAGCCTCACCCCCGCCGAGACGCGCGTGCCGGTCCTCGCCGGCCGCGGCCACCGGCCCGACCCACGTTGACCGGTCTGTGCGCACCTGCGTAGAGTGCGGTGACCGCCCACGCGCAAAGGACCATCGTGACGCAACCCGGCAGCCTCGGCGCCTCTGACCGCAACCTCGCGCTCGACATGGTGCGGGTGACCGAGGCCGCCGCCATGGCCGCGGCCCGGCGGATGGGGCTCGGTGACAAGGAGGCGGCCGACCAGGCCGCGGTGGATGCGATGCGCGGGCTGTTGGACACGATCTCGATGGACGGCACCGTCGTGATCGGCGAGGGCGAGAAGGACGAAGCGCCGATGCTGTACAACGGCGAGCGCATCGGCGACGGCAGCCCGCCGGAGGTCGACGTCGCCGTGGACCCGGTCGAGGGGACCACGTTGGCGGCGAAGGGGTTGCCGAACGCGATCTCGGTGATCGCGCTGGCCGAGCGCGGCTCCATGTTCGACCCGGGCCCGTGCATGTACATGGACAAGCTGGCGGTGGGCCCGCAGGCGGCCGACGCGGTGGACTTCGAGGCGCCGATCGGCGAGAACCTGCGGCGCATCGCCAAGGCCAAGGGCGGCCACGTCGGCGACGTGACCGTCAGCGTGCTGGACCGCCCGCGCCACGACGAGCTGGTGGCCGACATCCGCGCCGCGGGGGCGCGCATCGTCTTCGTCCTCGACGGTGACGTGGCCGGCGCGATCATGAGCGCGCGCCCCGACACCGGCGTGGACGCGTCGGTCGGCATCGGCGGCACCCCGGAGGGCGTGATCACCGCCTGCGCGATGAAGTGCCTGGGCGGGGCGTTGTACGGCCGTCTGACCCCCCGCAGCGACACCGAACACCGGCTGGCGCTGGAGGCCGGCTACGACCTGGAGCGCGTGCTCAGCCTCGACGACCTGGTGGCCAGCGACCGGACGATCTTCGCCGCGACCGGCATCACCGACGGCGCGCTGCTGCGCGGCGTGCGGTTCCCGGGGGCGGGGGCCACCACCCAGTCGCTGTCGATGCGGTCGAGCTCGGGCACGGTCCGCGTGCTGGACGCCGAGCACTCCTTCACCAAGTTCAACGCGATCGCGCGGGCCGCCTCGCTGGA
>CAYQMQ010000308.1:0-2974 GCA_964418395.1 uncultured Actinomycetota bacterium | reverse complement strand
AACGCCGTGCGGCTGTGGTTGAGGTCGCCGACGCTGCGGTCGGCGCCGCCCTCGATGGCGTCGGCCACGGCCACCGCCGTGCCGAACCGGTTGGGCCCGGCCACGCGCGTCACCGAGTCCACCACCTCGGCCAGCTCGTCGGCCACCGCCTCGCTGACCGCCTCGGCGCCGCCGACGACGGTCACCTCGTCGACGCCGAGATCGGCAAGTGCCTGACGGGTCGCGTCCGGCAGCGCGTCGCGGTGGGTCAACAGCAGCGGCCCGTCCGGCGTGCGCGTCAGCGGGGCGGCCGCCAGCGCGTCGGCGAACCCGCCGGCGTGGGCGATCAGCGCCCGCGACGCCCCCTCCGGGTGCGCCTCGTGGGCCACCGCGACCGCGGTGCGGATGCGGTCGGCGCCGGCGGTGCGCGGCGACTCCAGCTCGTGGAACGCCCGGGCGGGCGAAGCGTCCCACAGCACCGCCGCCGCGACCACCGCGGTCACCGCCGCGACGACCGCCCACCATCCTCCACGGAACCTGCACGCCGGTCGCCACATGTCGTGCACCTTTGCCGGGTCCGCCTTGCCGTCTGCGCTCCGACGCCGTGCCCCTGCTGTCCCAGATGAGCCGTGCAGTCGGCCCGCTGATACGTGCTCACCCCCGCACGGCCACCACGGCAAATACCGTACATTGCGGGCCACGATCTTGGGGCAAGGAGGGGTGGGCGAGTTTGTCATGCAGGGACCGGTAGTGTTCCCGGCATGACAGGGAGCGGGGACCGGTGACGCCCGAACAGGCCGTGTCGAGCCGCGGGCCCGGCAACAACACGCCCCGTCCAGCCGCGGGCTACGCCTTCGTGGCGGCCGCCGCCGGCGTCGCCCTCCTCGCCGGTCTGGTACTCGCCTTTGTCCCGCTGAGCGCCACGGTCAGCGAGTCTGCAAGCCTCACCGCCGCGCCCGATCCGACCGATACCGAGGCGTCACCCGAAGCCCGGGCGCAGACCGGCCGGCAGATCACCCATGAGACGCTGGCCGAGACCGAAGGGTGGCCGACCGTCGCCATCGTGGCCGGGCCGCTGCTGGTCCTGACCGGCGTGCCGCTGCTGGCACGCCGCCGCCGACCCGCCCTGGCCCTCCGCGGCGTCAGCGGCCTGCTGCTCCTGGCCGGCACGGTCCTCGGCGCGCTGTCGTTCGGCATCTTCTACCTGCCCGTCGCGGCGCTCATGCTCGTGGCCGCCGCTTTGGCGTTGACCACGCCATGGACGCGGTCTCACCGCGTGACCGTCCTCGTGGCCGGCCTCGTGTTCACCGCGCTGCTGGCCACAACCGTCCCGATCAGCTGGGCCGTCGCCGCCGTGGCCCTGCCCGCCGCCGGGTTCTTCATCGCAGCGGCGATCCGTGCCGTGATCCCGGTTCGAACCCTGTAGCGAGCCCCGACCACCGCCGGCACGACCCGCGCTCGAGCCCGCAGACGGCGCAGACGCCCTCGGCGTCGCCTCCGCTGCGAAGCTGTGGGCGGTCAAGGGGCTCGACGACGACAGCGGTGGTTCCGGTCGCAAGGCGGACCCGATGAGCTCGGGCTATGCGACGGTGAGTGCGCGCCGGGCCACGTGAACGAGCTCGCTGCGAGCGTGGTCGTGGCTCCAGCCGCGCGTCTCGGTGAGATCGGCCCACAGTCGCAAACCGATGACGGACCACAGCAGGTCCGCGGCAGTCTCGACGGTCAGGTGGGGGGCGAGTTGGCCGGCGTCGGCAAGGCGGGTGGTGAGGTCCCGGCACGCCTGCAGGCGCGAGGTCATGCGGTTGTCGAAGGCGGCCGCGGCAGCGGCGTCGCCGTGTTCGGCGGCGTCCATGAGGGCGCGCGCCACGGGCGCGACCAGCGGCTGATAGCGAAGGGCCGCATCGACGAAGGCCACCAGGCGTTCGACCGGCTCGGCTATCTCCTCGACCGGCGCGAAGTAGGCCGGCAGATCGAAGCGTTCGGTGTCCATCCAGGTCACCAGGTCGGTCAACAACTCGGTGCGGTTGCCGAAGTGGAGATAAACCGTCTGCCGCGACACCCCGGCCCGGTCGGCGACCTCGCGCATGGTGGCTTGCGCGCCGTGTTCCACCAGGAGCTCGAGGGCGCTCTCGAGGATCGCCTCCCGCGTGCTGGAATTCGCCCTTGACATGGTGTAAAGCCTAGGTACTTTACACGGCGTCAAGCGATCCAAGGAGGAACCCCATGGCCGTGCTGATGCTCGCCTCCATCGCGGGAGACCCCGACGACCTGGCCGAGCGCTACCGCCGCCAACAAGCACTGTTGTACGACGAGTTCGCCGGGCCGCCACCGGGGTACCTGGCTCATGTGTGCGCCAGAACCGAGAACGGCTTGGTGGTCACCAACCTGGTGGACTCCGAGGAACGGGTGTGGGAGACGCGACCGCGGTTCGCCAAAACCGCCGAGGCGGTGGGGCTGCCCGAGCCCGCCATCGAGCTGTATCCCGTCATCAACGCCCTGAGCCAGGAACTGGCCCCCACCCTGACGTGACGCCGCCGATCCGTCCGCTTCACGCGGTGACGCCGCTTGGCTGCCGGCAGCCGAGTGCGCCGAGTGGCAAACGGCGTAGCGGGCCGCCCCCGCCGTGGAACAGCTCGTGGCGCTGGTCGATGCGGCCGCGGCGCTGAACCGTCTCGACAAGACGTTGGCCGACGAAGCCGACCGGCCGGTGGAGGATGCACTGGGCAACCGGCCGGAGTTGGCAACGGCGCTGCGGTTACTGGGCCACCGACACCTAGGCGGCTCACCCGCGCTCCCGAGCTGAACAGGGGCGGGGGCTGCGCGTGGCCTGCGAAGAGGTCGACGGACGCGTCGAAGCCATCGTGGGCGGCAAGCAACGCCGAGTCTACGGGCGGGCCGCACAGCTCGTGGCGGGGTAGCCGCGGGGGCGGCACGGGCGCTACGTGGACTCGGTGACCGTTTCGGCGCGTTGCAGCTCGGGGTTGCGGGCGGCGAG
>CAYQMQ010000307.1:0-2976 GCA_964418395.1 uncultured Actinomycetota bacterium | reverse complement strand
GGGTAGCTATGAATCCCAGGAGGGCACCGGCAACGATCACTCCCCCACCTGGCACGGCGGGTTCGCCACTCGGTGTGATGATCTATGATGGCGGACGAAGGGGAGTATCCCTCGCAACGGCGTCGTCATCCCGGCTCGTCCCGGCGCCTTGGCCCACCTGGGTGGGCGGGAGAGACCTTCGATCCGTTTGCTGATCGGAGGTCCGGCCCATGTCCATCCCCTCCTCGCCGCTCGCCGGGTCACGCCCCGTCCACACGCTGGACCCGTCGGCGGTCGCCGAGGCCTGGCGCGTCGATCCCGACGTCGGCCTCTCACCCGATGAGGCCGTGGCCCGCCGCGCCCAGTACGGACGCAACGAGCTGGCCGGTCCCGAGGGACGGTCCTGGCTTGTGCTGCTGGCCGCGCAGTTTCGCAGCGTTCTGGTGGCGATCCTGTTGGTGGCGGCCGGGCTGGCGGTCGCCGTCGGCGACGTGCGCGACGCGGCGGCGATCACTGTGGTGCTGGTGCTCAATGCTGTCCTCGGCTTTGTCCAGGAGCACCGCGCCGAGCGCAGCATGCAGGCGCTGCGCGGCATGCTGCCGGGCCGCGCGCAGGTGCGCCGCGACGGGCGGACGATCGACGTCGACGCGCGCGACGTGGTGCCCGGCGACGTGCTTATGCTCGATCCCGGCGACCGGGTGGCTGCCGACGGACGGTTGCTGGTCGCCGAGCGGCTGGCGCTGGACGAGTCGTCGGTGACCGGCGAGTCGCAGCCGGTGGACAAAGACGCCGCAGCGCGACTGCCGGCCGACACGCCGCTGGCCGACCGCCGCAACATGGCGCACATGAACACCGTGGTCGCCGGCGGCCGTGGCGAGGTGCTGGTGACCGCCACGGGCACGGCCACGGCCGTGGGTCAGGTCGCCGAGCTGTTGCGGGGGGCGCCGCCGCGACCGACACCGTTGCAGCGTCAGCTCGCCCACCTGGGGCGCCGCCTGGCGTTGGTCGCGGGCGCCGCGGTGGTGCTGGTGTTGGGCTTGGCGCTGCTGCAGGGTGACGCGCCGGCGGACGCGGCCCTGGACGCGATCGCGTTGGCGGTGGCCGCCGTCCCTGAGGGGTTGCCGGCGGTCGTCACGCTCACGCTCGCGGTGGGCACCTCGCAGATGGCCCGGCGCCGCGCGATCGTCAAACGCCTGGCCTCGGTGGAGACGTTGGGTGCCACCACCGTGGTGTGCACCGACAAGACCGGGACCATCACGCGCGGGGAGATGACCGTGGTGCGGGTGTGGCCTGACGAGATGGGGGCGGCATCGTCATCGGACAGGCTCGTGGCCGCGATGGTCCTGTGCAACGACGCCGCGGTCCACGGAGACGACCGCGTCGGAGACACCACCGATCTGGCGCTGCTCGACCATGCGTCGGCCGCCGGCGCGAACGTCGAGGCGGTGCGGCGGGCCCGACCGCGCGCGGCGGAGCTGCCGTTTGACTCCGCAGCCAAGCTGATGGCCACCGTCCACGCCGGCGACGACGGCCAGCTGGAGGTGATCGCCAAAGGGGCACCCGACGTGCTGTTGGACCGCAGCCGCGCCGTGGCCCGCGGCACGGCCGAGACGGAGCTGGATGCGGCCACGCGGGCCGCGGTCGACCGAGAGCTGCATGACATGACCGCCGGGGGGCTGCGCACGCTCGCGGTGGCCACCCGCGTCGTGCCAGCTGACACCCCGCTCGACGAGGTCGGCGCTCTGCTCAACGGGCTGCGCCTCGACGGCCTGATCGGCATCGCCGACCCGGTACGGCCGGAGGCCGCCGAGGCGATCGCCACCTGTCACCGTGCGGGCATCGCGGTGAAGATGGTCACCGGCGATCATGCCACGACCGCCGCGGCCATCGCTGGCGAGGTCGGCATCACCGGCGAGGTCCTCACCGGCGCCGAGCTCGACGGGATGTCGGACGACGAGCTGGCCGACCGCGTGGTCGGCGCCGGCGTCCTCGCCCGGGTCGCGCCGGAGCACAAGGTCCGGCTCGTCACCGCGTTGCAGGCGCGCGACCACGTGGTGGCCATGACCGGCGACGGCGTCAACGACGCCGCCGCGCTGAAACGCGCCGACATCGGCGTGGCGATGGGGCTCGCCGGCACGGACGTGACGCGGGAAGCCGGGGACATGGTCCTTGCCGACGACAACTTCGCAACCATCGTCGCCGCGGTCGAACGCGGCCGGACGATCTACACCAACATCGTGTCGTTCGTCCGCTTCCAGTTGGCCACCAACATCGCGGCCATCACCGTGATCCTGGTCGCCCGGCTGCTGGGGCTGCCCACCCCCTTCACCCCGCTGCAGCTGCTGTGGGTCAACCTGATCATGGACGGTCCGCCGGCCATGGCACTCGGCGTCGACCCGCCCCGCGGGGAGGCGATGCGCCGCCCGCCCCGAGACCCGCGCGCCCGCATCCTTGACCGTCGGCGACTGCTGCGGTTGCTGTTCACCGGCGGCGTGATGGCGGCCGGCACCCTGGCGGTCTACGCCGCCGCGCGGGCCGCGAACCCGCCGGCGCTGGCCGCAACGATGGCGTTCACCACGTTCGTGCTGTTCCAACTGTTCAACGCGCTCAACGCCCGCGTGGAACACGGCACCATCCTGTCGCGCCACACGCTGACCAACCCCCGCCTGTGGGCGGCGCTGACCGGTGTGCTCGTCTTGCAGATCGCCGCGATCCACGTCGGTCCGGCCCAGCAGGTCTTCGACACCGTGGCGCTCTCGCCCGGCCAGTGGGCCACCGCCGCCGCAGTCGCCGCGACCGTGGTGCCCGCCGAAGAGCTGCGCAAGCTGCGCCACCGGCTCGCCACGGGCGCTCGGACCGGAACAGGGGCACAGGAGACCACAGCGAGATGACAGGCCTGCACCGCGCATCGCCGCACCGCCGGCTCGCCGCGCTGTCGCTGGGCGCGCTCGGCGTGGTCTACGGCGACATCGGCACCAGCCCGCTGTACGCCTTCCG
>CAYQMQ010000306.1:0-3003 GCA_964418395.1 uncultured Actinomycetota bacterium | reverse complement strand
GGAAGTACACCTTCTTGATCAGCGAGCCGTTGGAGACGATCGCGCCGACGCTGGATTGCACGCTGTTGGCGTGGAACTGCCAGATGAGGAACCCGGCCAGGAAGAAGGCCGCGAACTGATCGACCGGCACGCGGATGAAGGTCGAGAACACCAGGGTGAAGATCGCCGTCATCAGCAGCGGCGTGATCAGCGACCAGGCGATCCCCAGGAACGAGCCCTTGTAGCGGACCTTCACCTCTTTCTTGGTGAGGTTCGCCAGCAGCTCCCAGGCCTGGCGCAGCTCGCGGCGTCGGCCGACGCGGGGCCGAGCGGGGGCAACAGCCATAGCGGGCGAGTATAGGAGCCGCCGGCCCCGGCTCCGACACCGGCCCCCTCCCGGCCGCTCCGAGCCGTCAGAGGACGAGCAGCAGCGAGCCCAGCTGGCTGGTGAGCGAGGACGGCAGCGCCTCAGCCAGGTACACCTCGCCGAGCAGCCCCTCGGTGTAGCCAAGCCCGTCGAGGTAGCCGCGCACCGACGGGGACACCGAGCTGCCCGTCAGCAGCTGCGGGCCGTCGTTGGCGGCCGACCACGGGGCCAGCGCCAGCGCCGAGGCCCAGGCGGTGTCGCCGTGCGAGGGCGCCATGCTGTAGCTGTCGCCGGCCGAGGCGGTGGTGCGCCCCCACATCCGCTCGGCGATGGCCACAGCGGTGGCGGTCCGCTCGCTGCCGGCGACGCGCTCGGCGCCGGCCGCGGCCACCGTGGCGTCGGACAGCGCGGCGGTGCCGCCCAGCGCCCAGCGCGTGTCGGGGTTGTGGCGGTCGAGGAACTCGGCGACGCGCCCGTGCAGCTCGCCCGACCCGGTCACGAGCACCGGGCTGGCGGTGTCGGCGGCGTAGGCGCCGCCGCTGACGGCGTCGGGCCACGCGTCGGCGCGGGCCAGCAGCACCTCGTCGGGCCGGCCGTGCAGCCGCACGACCTCCTCGGCGACCTCGACGGCGGTCTCGATCCGCGTGGCGCCCGCCAGCCGCGCCACGTCGTAGCCGGCGCCGGCGAGCTCGCGCTCGACCGCCGGCGACACGGCGCTCGCGCCGCCCAGCAGGTACACGCGGCCGGAGCCGGCCAGCGCCCGGTCGATCTCGGCGCGGGTGCGGGGGTGCAGCACCGGGTCGGGGTCGTGGCCACGCGGGCCGGGGGTGAACAGCACCGGGGCCGAGTCGCCGGCCAGGGCGGTGCCGCCGAGCGCGTCGGCGAAGACCTCGCTGCGGGCGAGCACCACGTGGTCGGCGTCGCCGTCGAACAGGTCGCGCGAGACGCTGACGCCCTCGTCGATCGGCGCCTGGGCCTGGCCGCCGGGGGCGGCCATGAACACGACGGTGACGTACATCATGCCGTCGTCGGCGACGTCCACCCCCACGCCCACGCGGTTGGCTGCGTCCATGAGGATGTTGCGGCGGTGGCCGTCGGAGTCCATGAACGCCTGGTGCAGGCGGTCGACCAGCTCGGGCTCGGTGGCGCCCGACTGCCGGCTGCGCCCGACGTTCTCCGCCAGCCGCTGCCAGTCGGCGTTGACCTGCCCGGCGAGGTCGGGGTTATGCGACAGGGCGTCGTCGGCCACCATGTGCGGCGTCCACCCGCGGGCCACCCGGGTCAGCTCGGTGTCGACCGTCACGGCGCCGAGCCCGCGCTGGCGGCGCTCGGCGTTGATCTCGTCGACGAACTGCTCCTCGGCGCCGGCGTGGGCGCCGTCCGCGGCCGCGCGGGCGGGCTGGGCCAGTCCGACGACCAGCCCGGCGGCGAGCGCGGCAACACCGGCGAGCGTCGCGAGAGCGAAGAGGATGAAGCGCGGGGCGGTGGTAGCCACAGGATCGGACTCCCTCGATGGCGGTCGCCGGATTGGCGGGTCTGAGGGAGACATCGACCGGGTGGGACACCGTCTTAAGCGAACCCACGGCACCCACCGTGTGATCGGCGCTCACACACCGCGGACGAGACGTCGTCCGCATGGGTCGATCGATCGTGTTGCCACAGCGGCGCACCGAGGGACACTGGGGATGTCGCCACGCAGGAAAGGTGGTGGGTGCGTTGACAACGATCGAAGCCCCGCCGTCAGAACGCGAGACGCCCGCTGATCAGCCCGCCTCAGAGGCCGCGTCTCCCCCGCCGCGCTCCGCCGAGTCGGCTCAACCCCACCAGCTGGGCGACGCCGACTTCTTCTGGATCGCCAAATGGGGGGCGATCATCGGGACGCCGACGTCGTTCGTGGTGCTGGCCGTGATCGGGCTGGCGGCGACGTCGTGGACGGTCGGCGTGCTGCTGGCGGCCCTGTGGTCCGCGGTGGTGGGCGGCTGGTACTTCGGCGCCATCATCGTGCTGGCCTACGTGGAGCTGCGAGGGCGCCCGGACCGCCGCGGCGAACCGGACCCCGCCGGCCGCTCAGCCGCTCAAGCAGCGAAGCGGTAGCGGCCCTATATCAGCCGCGCCGGCGCTGGCGCATGAAGTTGCGCGCGTGCAGCAACGCCGTGCGCGGCCCGGCCGCCTGGGTGTAGTCGACGAAGCGGCGCGCGTAGTACAGCGGCGACTTGGTCAGCGTGGTCCCGCGGCCGGCGACGTAGCCCGCCGCGGTCGACCGGCGATCCGGCGCCGGCTGCGGGTTGTCGCAGAACGACACGATCGGCGCCAGCGCCTGGTCCCACGTCATCTCGGGGGCTAGCGCTTTGACGTTGGCTTGGGCCGCGGCGTAGAAGTCGGGCTCGTCGCGCAGGCGGCCGATGCCGGCGGCGAGCGCGTCGACGTCCTCGGCCGGCACCGTCACCCCGAGCCCGTAGCTGGTGACCAGCCGCGACAGCGAGTCGCCCTCGGTGCACAGGATCGGCAGGCCCGCCCACAGATAGTCCAGGATGCGGGTGCGGTAGGAGAAGGCCGTCTCGATGTGCTCGAAGTGGGTGGACACGCCCACGTCGGCTTCCAGCAGCCAGTCGGCCCGTTGCTCGTAGGGGATCCAGCCGTCGTTGAAGAACACGTGG
>CAYQMQ010000305.1:1720-3009 GCA_964418395.1 uncultured Actinomycetota bacterium | reverse complement strand
CGGCGCGGGTGTCGGCGCTGGCTTGGGCCAGCGGGCCCGCCATCGGGGTGCTGTGGACGTACTGCCACAGAAAGTCCGCCGGCGGCGCGGTGGGCAGCTGCTTCGTGTGCGTGTCGGTGGTCACGTCGCCGAGGCCGGCCGCGGCCATGAGGTCGGCGAGCTCGCGCGGGTCGTGCAGCGAGAACACGGCGTGCACGAACCCGGCGATGTCATCGCTGAGGTGGCGGGCCAGCGCCGCAGCGAAGATCGCAAACGGCGCGGGCGTGGGACCGGGGGCGGTGACGAGGACGCGGCCGCCGGGGGCGAGGACGCGGCGCATTTCGCCCAGCGCGGCGAGCTGATCGCCCATGAACTGCAGGCCCATGGAGCACAGGACGACGTCGAAGGCGCCGTCCGGCAGCGGCATGTCGTCGGCGCTGGCCTCATGCCACGCGATGGGCGGCTCGGCGGGGGCGACCGAGCGCGCCACCGCCAGCATGCCGGGGTTGAGGTCGAGGCCGGTCACGGTGCCGGTGGGCCCGACCTGCTCGGCGGCCAGCCGGGCGACGATCCCGGTGCCGCAGGCCACGTCCAGCACGCGTTCGCCGGCGCGGAGCTCCGCGGCGGCGATCAGGTCGCGGGCGACCGGTTCGCCGATCGTGGGCACGAAGTAGCGCTCGTAGTTCTGTGCGGCGTCGCCGGCATACGTCTCATACGACACGGTCTTCGGGGTCTCGGTCATCGCAGCCTCCGTGGTGCTCGTGGGTACTCGGGTTCGGTTCGGGCTCGGTCCGGTCAGCGGCGGCCGAGGCCCACGTTCATCTCCGCGGTCAGCGTCGCTTCGGGGCGTCCCTGCGAGCGCTCGCGGAGCATCCCCTCGGCCACCTGGCGGACGTCGGCGCGTTGGGGCTCGGTGAGATCGGCCACCAGGGCGGCTCCCAGGGGGTTGCTGTTGGTGACCACGTCCCAGAAGTGCGTCGCGGACTCGAACGGCATCTCCCAGGTGAGGGGCTCAACCGTCACGTCGCGCCAACCCGCTTCGACCAGTCGTTGGCGGAACGTCTGAGGATCAGCCAGCTGGAACGGTGGCGGCGGCGGGTCGGTGGGCGGCGGCGTGAAGCCGGGCACGGCGGCCTGCAGCGCCGCGAGGAAGTAGCCGAGGAACTCGACCGTGTCCGGCGAGCCGAACGCGGCGACCAGCGCCCGCCCGCCGGGCTCGAGGACCCGGGTCATCTCGGCGAGCCCACGGTCGACATCCGGGAACAGCGACACCCCGTTCAGCGACACGGCCACGTCGAAGGTGGCGTCGG
>CAYQMQ010000305.1:0-1620 GCA_964418395.1 uncultured Actinomycetota bacterium | reverse complement strand
GTGGGGGCCACCAGCCGCGTCGCGCGAACTGACCATTTCGGACAGCCGGCGGCGTGGTGATCTTTGACCACGCCGCCGGCGTCAGGCGAGCTGGTGCTGCAGGGCGAAGGCCGCCGCGGCGGTGCGAGAGGCGACGCCGATCTTGGCAAAGATGTTTTGGACGTGGCGGGCCACGGTGTGCTCGCTGATGACGAGCTCGGCGGCGATCTCTCGGTTGGTCCGGCCGGCCGCCACGAGAGCGAGCACCTGCGCCTCCCGGCGGGTCAGCCCGCCGGGAAGATCCGCGCCGGCCGGGCGGCGCAGCGCCTCGAGGCCGGTGAGGTCTGGCACGGCGCCGAGCTCGGCGAAGACCCAGCGGGCCGCGTCCAGCTCCATCTGGGCGGTCTCCTCGTCGCCGAGTGCCCGGCAGGCCTGCCCGATCAGGACCCGCGACCGTGCCGCCTCGTAGGGGGCTTCCAGCTCGTTCCAGCGCGTCCAGGCCCGCCGCAGTGCTTCCAGGGCACGGCGAGCGTCGCCCTCGGCCAGCCCCACCGCCCCTTCAGCGTGAGCGGCCTGGGCGTGCACCAGCTCGGTGTTCAGCGTGGCGGCGAAGCCGGCGAGCTCGTCGGCGCCGCGGCGCGCCGCCGCCACCTCGCCGGCGGCGAGCATGATCTCGACGTAGGCGGTCAGCACCCGGCAGCGCTGCGTCCAGTCCCCGGCTTCCTGCATCACCCGGTCGATGCTCGTCTGCGCCGCCTCGGTTCGACCTTGGGCCAGGCGCAGCAGCGCAAAGCCCGGCTGCGGGTCACGTCCAGCCTTGTCGGCCTGGCGGTAGGCCTCCTCGGCCGCGGCGAACTCGCCGCGCAGCCGCTGGAGCTCGCCCTGCTGGTAGAAGGCCATGCCGATCGCGGGCTGATTCCCCGGCGCGGCCAGTCGGTCACACGCCCGGCGCGCTTCCTCGAGGGCGTCGCCCCAGTCGCCGTGCAGCTGCATGATCTCCGAGCGGTGCACCAGACACTGCCCGCGGAAGAGCACGAGATCGGGCTGGCTCTCGCACCAGCGGCTCAGCGCCGCGGTCCACTCCCGGGCGCGGCGCAGATCGCAGACCTCGTTGCAGGCCAGGATCACCGCGCAGTAGACGATGCCGGCCGGGATGGCCGAGACCTCGCCGGCGGTGACCGCCACCATGACCTCGTCGAGGAAGCTCATCCCCTGGGCGACATCGCCCATCCTGACCAGGGCCTGCCCGCGTCCGAGGCGGCCCAAGGCCGTGAGGTCGGTGTCCCCGAACTGGTCGGCGATCTTGCCGACGTGTTCGAAGGTGGCGTAGGCGCCTGCCGCGTCGCCGCCCTCCAGGGTCTGCAAGGCCACCGGAACCAGCAGATACCCCCGTTCGACGCACTCGCGCTGGTCCTGTTCCAGCAGCCGGCTGGCGCGCCCGAGCCACCCCCCGCCCCGGGCCGTCTCGCCCTGGAGCATCAACGTCATGCCGAGCCAGAAGGCGCACCGGACCGCGGCGGGCGTCCGACCCCGCTCCAGATAGCCGCGGTGGGCGCGTTCCCATGCCCGCTCGGCGGCGTCGTCGCGGCCGGTGAGATGGGCCGCCACGGCCAGCCGCTCCAGGTCCTCGGCCGCGAGGGC
>CAYQMQ010000304.1:0-3019 GCA_964418395.1 uncultured Actinomycetota bacterium | reverse complement strand
CGGGCGAAAGCGACCGCGGCTGATCTTCCAATGCCGCTACCGCTTCGCTACGTGAGCGGCTGGACCGATGCCGCTACCGCTTCGCTACGTGACCGGCGGGAGGGGCTCAGCCGGCCGGTGGGCCGCTGCTCTGGGGGCTCACCGCCGGAGGCTGGGCGGCACGGCCGCGCCGCTGCACCATCGCCACGCCCACGATCACGATCGCCGCGCCGACCAGCATCGTGGGCGTCACCGACTCGCCGAGGAGCACCACGCCCAGCGTGACGGCGACCACCGGCACCAGATACACCGCCGTCGACGTGCGGGTGGCGCCCAACTCGCCGAGCAGCCGGTAGTAGACCGCGTAGGCCAGGCCGGTGCCGATCAGCCCCAGCGCGGCCACGCTGGCCACCGCCACGCCGTCGGCCCGCACCG
Organism: uncultured Actinomycetota bacterium; assembly: GCA_964418395.1. Classification (GTDB taxonomy): domain Bacteria; phylum Actinomycetota; class Nitriliruptoria; order Euzebyales; family Egibacteraceae; genus QS-5-72-10. The sequence goes on along the minus strand of CAYQMQ010000304.1, from coordinate 2,605 downwards.
GGGCGGTGGCGACCAACGGCGCCGCCAGCCACAGCAGGACCGCGCCGCTGCCCAGCTGGCCGGCGGCCAAGGCCAGGGGGCTGTGCCCGTGGTTCGCCAGGTACCGGCGGGTGTAGGTGAACCCGATCCCGTAGCAGGCTGCCGTCCCGAGACAGGCCAGCTGGCCGGGGATCGAGGCCGTGAGCGGATCCGCCCCGCCGGCCCGGGCCGGGTCCACGATCACCACCACCCCCGCAAAGCCCACGAGGACGCCCAGCGCCCGCCGCCACGGCAGGCGCTCCTCAGCCAGGGCCACCGCGGCGAACACCGCGGTGAACAGCGGCGCGGTCGCGGTCAGCACGCCCGCCAAGCCGGAGGCGACGAACTGCTGGCCCCACACCAGCAGCAGCCACGGCACCACGTTGGCCACCAGCCCCATCAGCGCCAGGTGGGCCCACACGCGCAGATCGCGGGGCCACCGCGCCCCCCTCGCCCACACGATGGCGGCGAGCACCACCGAGCCGACCGTCAACCGGCCCAGCACCACCTGCGGCGGAGCGAACCCCTCCAGGCCCAGGCGGATGAACAGAAAACTCGACCCCCACATCCCCGCGAGGGCCAGGAGCCACAGCCACGACCGGACGCTCACGCGTGGTCGGACCCGGTCATGCCGGAACCTCGTCGGGGCGGCGGGGCTTGGGCGACAGCGAGCGCAGCCACCGGTCGGTGACGTCGACGACCTCGCGGAGCACGTCGGTCACCGCCCGCTCGTCGCGTTGCCGAACCGCGAACGCGTGATCGGCGCCGGGGACGACGTGCACCGTCGGGGGGACGGCGAACCGGGGGGTCTCCTGCTCCAGCAGCGACAGGTCGCACAGCCGGTCGCGGTCGCCGTTGACGATCAGGGTGGCCGCCTCGATGCGCTCCCAGTGGGCGGTGCGCAGCCGGTCGGGCTGACCGGCCGGATGCAGCGGGTAACCCAACAGGTAGAGGCCCGCGACAGGCTCGCCCCCGGCGACCAGGTGGCTGGCCACCCGCCCACCGAGCGATCGCCCACCCACCACGATGGGCCGCGAGCCCCAGCGACGCCGCGCTTCCGCGACCGCGTCGCCGTACGCCGACTCCAGCCGGGGCATCGGATCCGGACGGCGGCGAGCCGCAGAGGTGTAGCCGAACGCGAACGCCAGCACCGGCACTCCTCGCTCGGCCAGCCCCCGGCCGACGGCGCGCAGCACCGGGTCGGTGAGATCGCTGCCGGCGCCGGGAGCCAGCACCAGCCCCGGCCGGTCGGCGTCGAGCTGCGGCGACCACATGATCGCGTCGGTCACGGTAACCGCTTGGGGCGGTCGAAGACCGATGCGCAGCCGCTGGGTGTCGACGGATCCCACAACGCTCCCTCGCGGACGGCGGCCACTCGCGAGCACGACGATGGGCACCCGCAGCGTCCGGCGCGGACCTGCAGGAACGATGAGTGCGCAGATGGTAGCGGCTGTCGGGGCATCAGCGCACTGCCCTGTGAGCCGCCGATCGGGCGTCCATCCCGTCTGGGCCGGAGCGATACCGTTGGGGCATGGACCCCCACCCGTTGCGCGCCCTGGGCCTGCTGGTCGGCGTGGTGGTCGCTGGGGTGATCGGCTATCTCGGGGTGGTCACCGGCCAGGTGCTGTTGGGCGCCAAGGGCGACACCACCGAGTCCGCTGGGGCGATCGTGGTGCTGGGGGCTGCGCAGTACGACGGCGTGCCGTCGCCGGCGCTGCGCCAGCGCCTCGAGCGCGCCCTGGCCCTGTGGCAGGCCGACACCGCCCCGCTGCTCGTGGTGACCGGCGGCGGACAGCCGGGCGACCGGTTCAACGAGGCCACCGCCGCGCGAACATGGCTGCACGAGCGGGGCGTGCCCGACGCCGTCATCCGCCGGGAGGTGCGGGGACGCAACACCTACGACCAGCTGGCGGCGACGGCGCGCTTCCTGGAACGCGATGGGGTCAAGGACGTGGTGTTGGTCTCCCACCGCTTGCACTCCGCCAGGCTGCGGATGATCGCCGAGGAGGTGGGCCTCCAGGCGACGGTTGCCCCGACCCCTTCACAGGGGATCGCGACGCGCACGGCGCGCTTGGCCGCCCGGGAGATCGGCGCGGTGGCGGCTGGTCAGGTCATCGGCTTTCGCCGCCTGCGCAACCTCATGACCGACGACACCGCCCCGGGTTGAGCCGCGCTCAGCCCGCCGGGGGGTCCTGGCCCGGGGCGACGGGGCGGGCCGGGGCCAGCGCTTGGGAAGAGCGGCGCTGACGCAGCCACAGCGTGGCCACCCCGTGAACCGCCACACCGACGAGCATCAGGGCGCTGACCGACCATCGTCCGCCGATGGCGGCCAGCACTCCGACGCCCGCGGCGCCGGCGACCAGCAGCCCGCGCAGCGCGTTGAGCGAGGCCATGCACGACCCTTCCCGTTGTCGGTTCCGACTCGACCGTGCCGTACGCCCAGGATACGAGCCGGCCCCCCTTTCAGCGAGAGGTCACGGAGAGGGTGGGGATCCGCGGATCTCGCCCGGGGACTCGCCCCACACCGCGTGGGCGGCGGCGACGACCGTGCGCAGCTTGCGCTGCTGGTCCGCCGGCGACACGGCGT
>CAYQMQ010000303.1:0-3022 GCA_964418395.1 uncultured Actinomycetota bacterium | reverse complement strand
CCCGCGATGCGGGGGACCTGGAAGCGCCCGTCCTCCACCCGGGGAGCCGTGCTCAGCGCTTCCTCGTGGGCGAGGCCGTCGACGGGCTCGTCGTCGCGCAGCACGTTGCTCGGCCGCAGCGGATGCGAGGTCGGCGGGACCTCGGCGGTGGCGACCTCGCCCACCTGCTCGGCGAACTCAAAGATCTGGGCGAGTTGCTCGCCGAACGTCGCGACCTCGTCGTCGGTCAGCCCCAACCGGGCGAGCCAGGCGACGTGGCGGACCTGTTCCTCGCTGAGTGACACCGAAGCTCCTGCGGACACGGACGAAAGGACAGCGGGGGCATGCTATAGCCTGCCGCGCGCGGCCAGCACTCGGGGGCTGGTCGGGTGGTCGCGCGCCTACACTCGGAGCCGTGTCAGACGTCACGGTCCGGCCCCTGCGGCGCGTCGAATACGACCTCCTCGTCGAGCAGGGCGCCTTCGACGAGGACGAGCGCGTCGAGTTGCTCGACGGCGAGCTCGTGGCGATGCGCCCGCAGAAAGCGACCCACGCACGCATCGTGGAGGCGCTCAGCGAACGGCTGATGCCGGCCTTGACCGGGACGGTCCGCGTGCGCGTCCAGCTGCCCTTCGCCCCCGACGAGCTCTCCGAGCCAGAGCCTGACGTCGCGATCGTGCCCGCCGACGCCCCCCGCGACCGCCATCCCGATGTCGCGCTGCACGTCATCGAGGTCGCCGACACGTCGCTGACGCTGGACCTCGGCCGCAAGGCGCGGATCTACGCCGCCGCCGGCGTGCCGGCCTACTGGGTCATCGACCCCAGCGTCCCGGTGGTCCACGTGCACAGCGAGCCCACCAGCGACGGCTACGCCTCGATCAACGTCCACGGCGTCGACACCGAGCTCGACGTCTGCGGCGTCACCCTGCGCCTGCGCGAACTGCTCGCCTGAGCCCGCCGCCGGGACGAGCCACCTCACGGACTCGGCAGCTCGCCGGTGTCCAACAACCGCCGGAACCCGCCCTCGTCGATGACGGGCACGCCGAGCTCGACGGCCTTGTCGGCCTTGCTGCCGGCGTTCTCGCCGGCCACGACCGCGTCGGTGTTCTTGGACACGCTGGAGGTCACCCGCCCGCCGCGGTCCTCCACGGCCTCCTTGGCCTCGTCTCGCGTGAAGTCCGTCAGGCTGCCGGTGACGACCACCGTCTTGCCCTGCAGCACCGGGGCCACGTCCGGGCGGTCGGTGTCGGTGCGCACCCCGGCGGCCACCAGCCGGTCGACCTGCTCGGCGGTGCGGGGGTTGTCGAAGAACTGGCGCACCGCCTGGGCGATCACGGGCCCCACCCCCTCGATCGCGGCGATGTCCTCCTCGGCGGCCGCGCGCAGAGCGTCGAGCGTGCCGAAGTGGCGTGCCAGCAGCCGCGCGACCGTGCCGCCGACGTGGGGGATGCCCAGCGCGAACAGCAGCCGCTCGAGCGGCTGGTGCTTGGAGGCCTCGATGGCGGCGAGCAGGTTGTCGGTCTTCTTCTCCCCCCACCCCTCGAGCTCGAGCAGCGCCTCCCGCTCGAGGTGGTAGACGTCGGCGAACTGGCTGACCATGCCGAGGTCCAGAAACAGCTTCGCGGTCTCGTAGCCGAACCCGTCGATGTCCATGGCGCCGCGGGAGGCGAAGTGGTCCAACGCCTCCAGCCGCCGGTTGGGACAGTCGAGGTTGGTGCAGTAGCTGGCGGCTTCCCCCTCCAGCCGCTCGATCGCCGAGCCGCAGAACGGACACGTGTCGGGGAACTGCCACGGGCCGGCTCGCTCGACCTCCGGTGGGCGCTTGGCCGTGACCGCGCCGATGACCTCGGGGATCACGTCGCCGGCCTTGCGCACCCGCACGGTGTCGCCGGGGCGCACGTCCTTGAGCCGCACCTGGTCCTCGTTGTGCAACGTGGCGTAGGTGACGGTGGAGCCACCCACGAACACGGGCTCGAGCACCGCAAACGGGTTGGCCTTGCCGGTCCGGCCGATGTTGACCCGGATGTCGTGCAGATACGTCTCCCGCTCCTCGGGCGGGTACTTGTAGGCGATCGCCCAGCGGGGCGCTGACGACGTGGCCCCCAACTGGCGCTGCTGGGCGAACGACTCGACCTTGACGACCACCCCGTCGATCTCGTAGGGGGGGTCGTGGCGGTGCTCGTCCCAGTAACCGACGAAGCGGTGCACCTCGTCGCGACCGAAGCCGGTGCGCGTCTCCTCGGCCACCGGCAGGCCCGCCTCGGCGAGCAACGCCAGGAACTGCGGGAGGCTGTCGACGTCCAACCCCTCGGTGGCCCCCATGCCGTGGCAGACCATCGACAGCGGGCGCCTGGCGGTCACGCGCGGGTCCTTCTGGCGCAGCGCGCCGCTGGCGGCGTTGCGCGGGTTCGCGAACCGTTCCTCGCCGGCGGCCTCGCGCTCGGCGTTCATCTTCTCGAACTCGGCGACGGGGAAGAACACCTCGCCACGCACCTCCAGCAGCGACGGCGGCGCGTCGAGGTCCAACAGCTCCGGGATCGCGGCGATCGTCCGCGCCCCCGCGGTGATGTCCTCGCCGGTGCGGCCGTCGCCACGGGTGACGGCCCGCTCGAGCCACCCGTCGACGTAGGACAGGCTGATCGCCACACCGTCGACCTTCAGCTCGCAGGTGTAGCTCGGCCGACCGCCGTCGAGGCCCTTCTCGACCCGCTCGAACCACGCGTCGAGCTCGCCGACGTCGAAGGCGTTGTCCAGCGACAGCATCCGCTGGCGGTGAGCCACCGTGGTGAAGGCTGGGTCGGGCGGCGCGCCGACCTTCTTGGTGGGTGACTCGGGATGGTCGAGCTCGGGATGCGCGGCCTCGAGCTCCTGCAGCTCCCGCATCAGCCCGTCGAACTCGGCGTCGCTGACCTCGGGAGCCTCGAGGACGTAGTACAAGTACCGGTGGCGCTCGATCTCCGCGCGCAACTCGGCGGCACGAGCGCGGATGGCGGCGTCGGCCATGTCAGCGGCCTACCGCTTCGCTGCTTGAGGCCATGCCCAT
>CAYQMQ010000302.1:0-3024 GCA_964418395.1 uncultured Actinomycetota bacterium | reverse complement strand
CTCGTTCTCCCAGGAGAGCCACCGGCCGGCAGCGTTGATACGTAGCTTCGAGCCCGTGCCCGACACACCTCCTCAGCCGCATCGCGGATGCATTGTGCCCCGAGCCCCACAGCGCCCGGGACGCCGCGGCCCCAAGCGAACTCGTTCATAAGAGTCTGGGAATGCCCCGCTTCTCAGCTGTTACTAGGCCGCGCGCCTCCCGAGCCCCTGGGGGTGCAGCTGCACGGCGGCGGCGAGGCTCACGACGAGCTCGCCGCCGCCCCTGAACTCTCATCGCCGACCAACGACTCGCGAGCACCCGAGCTGAACGCGGTCTGCTGCTCACTCGCCCACCCGCGCGGGTGACGTCGTGGGGCAACATCCGCCCCGATCCGGCCTCGCGGTTCGTCGCCGATCTCAACGTCGTCGTCGATGACCGCTGAGCGGAGCGGGAGCCCATCGCTTGCGGGCCGCCGGGCTGGGGGATAAGCGGCCATGCCGGGCGGATGCCGTGGCCACCGGAGCCAGGTCCAGCAGGTTGCGCACCTCGCCGATCAGCGGCAGGACCAGGTAGCCGGCATCGCCCACCAGCCGTCCGACCAGTCACCGCCCGCCTCCCGCGGGGTGGACGAGGCCATGTTCGTAGGCGAACACCACGGCCTGGACCCGGTCGCGCAGCCCCAGCTTCGACAAGACATTTGCCACGTGGGTTTTCACCGTGGCTTCGCTGACGAAGAGTTGCTCGGCGATTTCGTTGTTGCTCAACCCGTGGGCGAGCCGTTCGAGGATGTCGCGTTCCCGCTCGGTCAGGTCGGCAAGCTCTGGCGGGGGCTGCGGGACCGACGGTGTCGAGCGGGCGAACTCGGCGATGAGCCGCCGGGTCACCGTTGGGGCCACGAGCCCGTCGCCGCGGGCGACTGTGCGGACCGCCTCGATCAGTTCGTCGGGGGGCAGGTCTTTGAGCACGAAACCCGAGGCGCCAGCCCGCAGGGCGGAGAACACGTACTCGTCCAGGTCGAAGGTGGTGATCACCAACACGTTGATCGGGTCTTCGCCGTCGTCGGAGCCGGCGAGTTGGCGGGTGGCTTCGATGCCGTCGACTTCGGGCATGCGCACGTCCATGAGCACTACGTCGGGGCGTTCGCGCCGGGAGGTGCGCACCGCGTGGCCGCCGTCGCCGGCCTCGCCGACCACGGTGAGGTCGTCCTCGGATTCGAGGATGGAGCGGAAGCCGGTGCGTACCACTGCTTGGTCGTCGGCGATGACCACCCGGGTCGTCATTGCGCCACCTGCGTCGATGCGGGTTGGACTGCTTCGGGGTGGTGACCGTTGGTGGTCGGCAGGGCGGCGTGTACCCGCCAGCCACCCTCCGCGGTGGGGCCGGCGGCCAGCGTGCCGCCGGCCAGGGCGACGCGCTCGCGCATGCCCGCCAGCCCCTGACCGTTGCCCGCCTCGGCTGGCACGGCGCTGTCCTCGGGTGGGCCGGGGTTGGCCACTTCGACCTCGACGGTGTCGGTGTCGTAGCTCACGCGGGCGGTCACCGGCGCCCCCGGGGCATGGCGGCGGGCGTTGCTCAGACTCTCCTGCAGCACCCGGTAGCCGGCGAAGTCGGCTGCCGGCGGCAGCGTCTGTGTCGACTGGCCGGCCACGCTGAGGGCGACGTCGCAGCCGGCCCGGCGGGCCTCGTCGACCAGCCGCCCCGCGCGCGCCAAACCCGGCAGCTGACCGGCCGCGCTGTCCTGGCCGTCGTCGCGCAACCCGCCGATGAGCCCACGCATCTGCGTCAACGTGGCGCTGGCCTGTTCGTGGATGTCGGCCAGCGCCCGCTGAACAGCCTCCGGGTCGCGGTGGGCCTGCCGCTCGGCGGCGCCGGCCTGGACCGCGATCCCCGACAGGTGGTGGGCGGCGACGTCGTGGAGCTCGCGGGCGATGCGCGCCCGATCCTCGATGACCGCCTGGCGGGCGCGCTGCTCACGCTGGCCCACCACGAATGCCCCGAACAGTCCCGGCAAGGCCATAATCAATACCGCTTGCACGCTGCTGAAGATCAGCAGCCGGCTCGGGTCGGGGAGCTCAGCACCGAACGGCAACGCCGGAAGCGCCAGCAACACCAGACCCCACAGAGGAGCCACCGCGACTGCCACGCCAAGTGCCGTCAGCGCAGAATGCCGGCGACAGTATGCCCCGACGGTGTAGGCCGCGACCAGGAAGGCAAGGAACGAGCGGGCCGCGGACGGCTCTGCATACACCAAGATGTTGACCAGCGTTGCCGCCACGACCGCCGCGAGCACTGCCCGCGGGGCCTGCCGCCGCCATGCAAGCGAGCCTGCCGCGATGGCCATGAGGAGGACCTTCAGGCCGAAGGCCAAGGCGGGAGCCCGCTGTGCGACCTCGGCGGACGTATATAGAAGCAGGCTGTAGCCGACGTCGAAGAAAAGCACCAGGACGGCCCCGACCGCGTCCCGGCCGAACGGTGTGCGGATGCCCGCACGGGCTAGCATTTCCTGCCACCGCTGCATCGTCGCCCTCTGTGCCAACGGGTGCTGCCGGCCCCCGGTCGAATCGACCGGGGGCCGGCCAGGCCCGGGTGGCTGTACCCGCCCTCAGGGTGGGGGCTACCCCCGCGATCGGCAAGGGGTTTGGGTGTTTCGTCCCTCATCATCCGAATGGCCGGCTGGTGCGACCCGTTCGGTGTTGGCCAGGGTGGCGGGCGATACTTGATGCGTTGCTGGTCACTCGCTGGACTGGCCGAGACGCGGGGTGGGCTTCACAGGGCCGCTAGCAGGGTGAAGACCATCACGGGGGCGACCAGGCGCAGCGATGTGCCGCCCGGGTCGGCGACCGCCAGCAGGCCAGCGAGCTTTCCCAGAGTGATGCGTGGCATTTCCATCGCCTCCTTGGCAGCGCCGGAAGTCTTTCTCCACACCACGCAGCATGCGCCTCCCCGTCGGGGGTGGGCGTCGGTCGCCGAGGCGATCTTTGCCTCCACCGCTGGGAGGATGACACCAGCGGGAGCCTCCCTCCGTGAGAGCCACCCGTGCTAGG
>CAYQMQ010000301.1:0-3027 GCA_964418395.1 uncultured Actinomycetota bacterium | reverse complement strand
CGAAGGGCTGCCAGGCCATCAACGATTCGTGGACGATGCCGGCCAGCACCGGGGTGGGCACCGACGCGCTGGCGCCGCCGAGCCAGTCGCACAGCGCCGCCAACCGGGTCCTGGCGACGTCGGGGTCGGGCAGCGCGAACAGCAGTTGGCCCTGGGCGCCGTCGTGGACCGCCTGCTCGACGGTGCGCCCGCGGTCGGCGCGCACGGGGTCGACCAGCCCGTCGGTCAGCCGCTCGTGCAGCGCCACCAGCGTGGCGTGCGGCTCGGCGAGCAGCCGTTCGGCGAGCTCGGGTTCGGCATCGACCGCGGCCAGACAGTTCGCGTATTCGACCGCGGCCACCTCCTGGGTGGCCACCCCCTCCAGGCCGAGGGCCGCCACCCAGCCGTCGACCGGCGCATCGGCCGCGGGAGCGACCAGCGGCTGCAGCGCGGCGTCGCCACGCTCGACGGCCTCGGCGGTGTCGTCGGTCAGGGGGCTGGCGTCCAGCCGGAGGCTGCGCCGGGCCGTTTCCACCCGGGCGGCGGCGGCACACCGCCGGCGGGCGTCGGCGTCGGCACCGCACACCCGCGCCGCGTGGGCCTCGACCCGCCCGACGAGCTCAACCAGGTGGTCCGAGAACCGCACGCGCCCTCGGCGGCGCACCAGCTCGACCGCCTCGCCGTCGAGACGCGGCCTCATGTCAGCGCCGGATCGCACGGCGGGCGCGATGCGAGACCTGGTCGCGGCGGCGCTGGTGGGTCCGGCCGGCGACATACCCGGCCACCGCGGTGCCCACCGCGCTGCACCCGGCCGCGCTCCAGCCGAGCACGAGCTTGCGGGTGCGGGCCAGCTCGATCACCGGCCAGCCGCGGCGGTGGGCCACCGCCGTCATCGGCCGGTCCGGGTTGACCGCGATCGGGTTGCCGACCAGCTGCATCATCGGCAGGTCGCTGGCGGAGTCCGAATAGCTGTAGCAGGAATAAAGATCGTAGCCGCGCTCCGCGGCGAGGTGACGCAGGATCTCGGCTTTGCCCTCGCCATAGCAGAACGGGCCGGCGAGCTTGCCGGTGTAGGCGCCGTCGACGACCTCGCTGACGGTGCCCAGCCCCCCGGTGAGGTCCAACGCCTTGGCGAGCTCGGCCACGATCTCCACCGGGCTGGCCGAGATGATCCACGTGTCGCGGCCGGCCTCCTCGTGCATCTCCAGCAGCGCCTGGGCCTCGGGGCGGATGCGCGGCAGGATCTCTTCGATCGTCGAGGGGGCGAGCTCGCGGAACGTGTCGGCGCTGTGGCCGGCGGCGCTGGCCAGAAGCCGGTCGCGCAGGGCCTCGCTGGTCTCGTCGGAGGCGCCGAACAGCTTGAACATCAGCGCCTTGCCCGCGTCGCGGGCCAGCCGGTGCCACGGCAGCAGCCCCTCGCGATAGCACGCCTTCCCGAAGTAGTAGGCGCTGCTTCCGGTCATGAGCGTGCGATCGAGGTCAAAGAACGCGGCCGCGTGCGCCATCGAGGGGTGCTCCAAGGATCGGCTCCGACGCGCGGCAGTCTAGGTGGGCTCGGGTCGCCACCGCTGCGCCCGGCTCTGTCCGGACGTCGCTGCGGCGGGCGTCAGCGCGGCCGACGTCAGGCGGCGGTGGGATCGGCGACCGGGCAGGTCTCGGCGCGGCCGCACCATCGGCACGGGGGACCCGGGTTGAGCCGCAGATCCTCCTCGGCCGGCGGGTCGTGATGCAACACCACGGCCCGCGCGGCGAGCTGGCCGATCCGCTCGGCGGTGGCGGCCAGGCCGTCCTCGTCGATGTCCTCGTGGTCCCAGTCGGCGGCGTCGAGGTAGTAGGTGGCCGCCCGGTACGGGGCCACGCCGTACTTGAGGGTGACCAGCAGCGCGTACAGGCGCATGTCGCTGCGATGCGCCAACGGGTTGCGGCCGCCGGTCTTGAGGTCCACCACGAGCATGCGCCGGTAGCGCGGGTCGATGCGCCCCAGCAGCAGGTCGGGCACGCCCCGCAGCACGATGCGGTCGCCGCACAGGCGGACGTCGAGCTTCTCGTCAAACCGCGGCGTCCAGTCCTCGGACAGGGGCGGGAACTGCTCGCGGAACGACACCAGCTTGTCGCGGGCATCGGCCCGCAGCGCGTCGGCCTCCGCCCCGCCCAGGGTCGCGAGGAACTCGCCGGCGCCGCGGGGGCGAGCGGCGAGCTCCGCCCACGCGTGGTCGACCAACTCGCGCGGCGACCGGCGATAGTCGCCCACGAAGTCCAGCCGCACCGCGGCGTGGGCGAGCTGGCCCACCACCATCGGCGCGCGCCACTCGAACGGGGTGGCCAGATGGTCCAGGTACCGGCCGTCGCAGCCCAGCGCGTCCAGCGCCGTCTTGTTGAGGAACAGGTCACCCGCCTCGGGCAGGTTGGCCGCCGCCGGAGCGAGCCGTTCCTCGAGGTGGGCGCGCAGCCGCGGGCCGATCTCGGGGTCGGCCGGCTGCCCGCCGCCCACGAACAGCTGCTCGACCACTCGTTGTTGGACGGGGTTGAGTGCGTTCTCGCCGCTCACGACCGTCCCGTTCGTCGTCACCGCTCTCCGAGCTCGCCCCGGGTGGGGCCGCTGTCGTCGTCCTCGTCGTCGGCGGTGCGGTGCACATCGACGACGTCGACGTCAACCACCCCGTCCTGGCCGGCGCTGGCTCGGCCGCCCCACGTCGCCCCGCCAACGCCGGGCCCGACGAACAGCCGGGCGCGGCTGCGCAGAGCGCGATTGGCCACGCCCCGCGACGGGGGCAGCAGCAACAGCAAGCCCACCGCGTCAGTGAAGTAACCCGGGGTCAGCAGCAGCGCGCCGGCCAGGAGCAGCAGCGCGCCGTCCACGACCTCCGCGCCCGGCCACCGCCCGGCGGAGGTGGCCTCGCGGAACCGCGTCGCGGCCCGCAGCCCCTCGCGCTTGACCAGCGCCGCGCCGATCAGCGAGATCGCCAGCAGCGACAGGATCGTGCCGCCCACCCCGATGAGCTGGCCGACCTGGATGATGATGGCCAGCTCCAGCAGCGGGATGGCCAC
>CAYQMQ010000300.1:0-3028 GCA_964418395.1 uncultured Actinomycetota bacterium | reverse complement strand
GTTGAGCGCGCCCTCGGGCACCATCTCGTCGCCGTGCTCGCGCAGCTCGGCCGGGTCCGGGGCTTGGCTCGCGGTCCGCGTGTCAGATTCTTGACCGATGTTCAACTTATTTGACACACGGGTAGCGGGGAGGGGCTCGGCGGGGCCAGCGGACGGCAGCTCGAGCGCGCGGCCGGCGACCACCCACAGGACCCGGTCGGCGGCGTCGGCCAGGCGTTGGGTGGCCCAGCCGGCGAGGTCGACGAACCGCCGCACGCCGGCATCGGCGGGCACCACCCCCGAACCCATCTCCTCGGCCACGACCACCACCGGCCCGCCGTCGTGGGCCGCGGCCGCCGCCCAGGCGTGGTCGAGCTCGGCCAGCAACCCCTCCGCGCGGGCGACGGCGGCCTCGTCCAACGGCGCGGTGACCGCGCCCTCGTCCGGCCACAGGCCGTGGGCGCCGATGCGCTCGACCAGCCACGTGGCCAGCGCGTCGATCAGCACCGCCCCCGCGGGCGCCTCGCGGATCGCCGCGGCCAGATCGGTGGTCTCCACGGTGTGCCACGACGCCGGCCGCCGCGCCCGGTGGGCGGTCACGCGGGCGGCCATCTCGTCGTCGGCCACCGCGGCGGTGGCCACGTACGTGACACCACCGGCCGGCCCCACCAGCTGCTCGGCGACCGCGCTCTTGCCCGACCGCGACCCCCCGACGACCACGATCCGCTCAGCCACGGCCGCTCCCCCCGGTGGGTGGCGAGGGTGCGCCGCCGGCCCCGTGCGCAGAGTGGGGGTGGGCGTGATCGTGGGTGTGGTCGTCGTCGGGGTGGTGGTGGGGCGCCAGCGGCGCACCGACCTTGTCGGCGAAGCCCGGCAGCGCCACGCGGTGCACACAGGTGTCGCAGCTGCGTGGCGGCGGGCCGGCGAGCGCCTCGTGGTAGCGGGCCACCACCAGGTCGGCGATGCGGTCGTCGGGGCCGAGATACCCGGCCGCGGTCACGGTCACGTCCCCGTGGGCGCGGTCGAACTCGTCGGCCTGGTCGCGGATGCGGTGCTCGAGCACGCCGGTGAACAGGAAGTAGGACAGCACCACGATCCGCCGGGCGCCGAGCCGGCGCAGCCGCTCGAGCCCGTCGGGCACCCGCGGGCCGGTCAGCCCCACGTAGGCCGGCTCGACGTGGGCGAAGCCGCGGCCCTCCCACAGCAGCCGCGCGGCGCGGTGCAGCTCGGCGTTGGCGTCCGGGTCGGACGAGCCGCGCCCCACCAGCAGCACGCTGACCTCGCTGCGGTCGGCGGGGGCGACCACGGCGTCGAGCCGTTCGGTGCACACCGCCAGCAGGTCGGGGTGCACCCCCAGCCCGCGGCCGTAGCGAAACCGCACGCCGGGGTGGGCGGCGCGGGCGAGGTTGACGCTGGCGGGCACGTCGGTCTTGGCGTGGCCGGCGTCGAACAGCACCAGCGGCACCACGGCGATGTCGTCGTGGCCGGCGGCGACCAGATCGCCCACGGCGGTGCTGATCGGCGGCGAGGCCAGCTCGATAAAGCCGCAGCCCACGTCCAGCCACGCGTGGCGGGCGCGCACGCGGTCGGCGAGGGCGAGGTACTCGGCCACGCCGGCCTGGCTGCGGGTGCCGTGGCCGGCCAGCAGCAGCGCCGGTGATCGGCTACCGGGATCGGGGGCGGGGGCGCTCACCGGCCAGCCTCCTGAGCGGGCGCGGTCGCATGGCGGTGCAGGGCGTTGGCCGCAGCGGCCGCCACCGCCGAGCCGCCCTTGGGCCCGCGGTTGGTCACCGCCGGCAGGCCGGCGTCGCGCACGGCCTGCTTGGCCTCGGCGGCGTCCACGAACCCGACCGGCAACGCCACCACCAGCGCCGGACCGGCCCCGTGGCCGGCGCGGGCCTGAGCGGCCAGCGCCGCGGCGGCGGTCGGCGCGCAGCCGATCACGACCACCGCCGGCTCGCCGGCTTCGGCCAGCGCGAGCCGCAGCCCGCAGGCGCTGCGGGTATCACCGGTGCGGTCGGCCTCGGCGGCCGCGCGCGGGTCGTCGACACGGCAGATCGCGCGCTCGCGCAGGTCGGTGGCCAGCCCGGCGGCGACCATGCGCACGTCGACCACGACAGGGGCGCCCGCCGCCAGCGCCGCCGCTCCGGCGGCGAGGTCGGCCTCGGCGGCCACGACGTCAGCGACGTAGTCCAGGTCCGCGCTGGCGTGCACGATCCGCTCCACGACCGCCCGCGTCACCGGCGGCAGATGGCTGGTGTCGACCGCCGCGCGCAGCCGCCGGTAGGACTCGGCCTCGATCGGATGCAGGTCGCTCACGCATACCCCCTGGGTGTGACCATGCGTGACCCGTGGGCCCGGGTCTGGGTGGAGCCGACGATGACGGTGGTCAGCATGTCGACCTGCTCGGGGTCGACCTCGGCGAGGGTGGTCACGTGGGCTCGCTGGGTGGGGCGGGAGGCGTCGGCGACCAGCCCGACCGGCGTGTCGGGCGGGCGGTGCTCGCCCAGCAGCGCCAGCGCCTCGTCCAGCTGCCAGCGCCGGCCGCGGCTGCGCGGGTTGTAGAACACGACCACGAAGTCGCCCTCGGCGGCGGCCTTGACCCGCCGGCGGATGACCTCCCACGGGGTGAGCAGATCGGACAGCGAGATCGCGCAGTGGTCGTGGCCCAGCGGCGAGCCGAGCACGGCGGCGGCCGCGCTCGCGGCCGTCACCCCGGGCACGACCTCGACGTCGACCTCGCGGGACTCTCCCTCGGGGTGGCCGTCGCCGAGCGCCTCCAGCGCCGGCGAGCCCATCGCGTACACGCCGACGTCGCCGCCGGAGATCAGCGCCACCCGGTGCCCGGCTCTGGCGGTGGCCACCGCGTCAGCGGCGCGGTCGGTCTCCCAGCCGATCGGGCTGGGACGCACATCGGCGCCCGGCCGCAGCCAGCCGCGCGCCTGCTCAACGTAGCGGTCGAGGCCGATGACGACCTCGGCGGAGGCCAGCGCCGCGCGGGCGGCCTCGGGCACCAGCCGCTCGTCGCCGGGTCCGGTGGACACCAACA
>CAYQMQ010000299.1:0-3036 GCA_964418395.1 uncultured Actinomycetota bacterium | reverse complement strand
GCTTGACCATCGTGGCCCCGGCGGCGGCCAGCAGGGGGGCGACCAGCAGCGTGGTGCCGTCGGCCACCCCACCGGTGGAGTGCTTGTCGACCACCGGCGCCGGCAGACCCGAGACGTCCAGGGTGTCGCCGCTGTCGACCAGCGCGCCGGTCAGCGCGTCGGCTTCGGCGAAGGTGAAGCCCCGGCACACCCCGGCCATGAGGAACGCCGCCATCTGGGCTTCGGACACCCACGTGCCGCCGAGATAGCCCTCGACCAGCCAGCGCAGCGCCCGGGGCTCCAGCGCGGCGCCGTCGCGCTTGGCGGCGATGAGGTCCACCGCCCGATGGTCGGTCACGCGCCCGCCTCGCCGGCCTCCGCGTGGCCATCCGCTCCCTCGCCGGCCTCGCGGCCGATCGCCCCGTGGCCGTCCTCCGCGTCGTCATCGCCCGAGCCCGAGCGGGGGTGGGCGAGGTCGTAGACCGCCCGCAGCCGGGTGTCGGTCACCCGCGTGTAGATCTGGGTGGTGCGCACGCTGGCATGGCCGAGCAGCTCTTGGACCACCCGCACGTCCGCGCCGCCCTCCAGCAGGTGGGTGGCGAAGCTGTGGCGCAGCGTGTGCGGGCTCACCCGCCCTTCCAGCCCGACCCGCTCGGCGTGGCGGGTCAGGATCTTCCAGGCGCCCTGGCGGGTCAGGCGCCCGCCGCGCTGGTTGACCATCAGCGCCGGCCCGGCCGGCCGCAGCGCGGGCCGGGCCCGCACCCGCCAGCCGTCCACGGCGTCGGCAGCCATCCGCCCCAGCGGCACGAACCGCTGGCGCCCGCCCTTGCCGCGGGCCCGCACCACCCGCTCGGCGGTGTCGACGTCGTCGACGTCCAGGCCGACCAGCTCGGAGATCCGCAGCCCGCAGGCGTACAGCAGCTCGAGCATCGCCCGGTCGCGCAGCGCGCTGGGCTCGTCGCCGGCGGGCGCCTCGAGCAGCCGTTCGACCTCGGCCAGCGTCAGCGCCTTCGGCAGCGGCCGCTCCCCGCGGGGGCCGGCGAGCTCGCGGGCCGGGTCCTGGCCGGCGAGCCCCTCGGTGACCAGGAACCGGTGGAAGCCGCGCACGGCCACCAGCGTGCGGGCCACGGTCGAGTCGGCGTACGGCTTGCCGCCGGCCCCGTCCCGGCTGCGCAGCCAGGCCACGAACGCCGTGACGCCGTCGCGGTCGACCTCGGTGGGGCTGGCCAGCCCCGCCTCCTCGAGGTAGGCGCCGTACAAGGCCAGGTCGCGGCGGTAGGCCGCCAGGCTGTTGGCCGACAGGCCCCGCTCGATCCGCAGCTGGTCCAGGAACCGGTCGGCGTGGCGGGGCAGGGCGCCCGCCTGCCCCTCGGCGTCGGCAGTGGCAGTCATGACCGCCGGGCCCACGCCTGCTCGAGCGGCGTGTACTCCGACCCGTGGGCCTCGGCCACCCCGGGCTCGGTGAGCCGCCCGTCGGTGACGTTGACCCCCGCGGCGAACCGCTCGTCGGCTGTCAGCGCCGGGACGATCCCCTGGTCGGCCAGGCGCACCACGTACGGCAGGGTCGCGTTGGTCAGCGCGTAGGTGGCGGTCCGCGGCATCGCGCCCGGCATGTTGCCCACCGCGTAGTGGATCACGTCGTGGACGCGGAAGGTCGGGTCGTCGTGGGTGGTCATGCGGCTGGTCGCCACGCAGCCGCCCTGGTCGATGGAGATGTCGACCACGACCGCGTGGCGGGGCATGGACTCGATCATCGCCTCGGTGACCACCACCGGCGCCCGGGCGCCGGGCACGAGCACCGCGCCGATCACGAGGTCGGCCTCGGCAACCTGTTCTTCCAGGGTCAGCCGGTTGCTGCTGAGGGTGCGCACCCGCCCCTGGTGGATGTGGTCGATGTAGCGCAGCTTGTCGACGTCGAGGTCGACGATCGTCACGTCGGCTTCCATGCCGGCGGCGATCCAGGCGGCGTTGCGGCCAGCCGAACCGGCCCCGAGCACCACGACGTGGGCCGGCATCACCCCGGACACCCCACCCATCAACACCCCGCGCCCGCCGGCGGGCGCGGACAGCAGCTGCGCCCCGATCTGGGCGGCCATGCGCCCGGCGACCTCGCTCATGGGCGCCAGCAGCGGCAGCGCGCCGTCCGCGCCGCGCACGGTCTCGTAGGCCACCGCGGTGCAGCCCGACTCCATCAGGGCCTCGGTGAGCGCCTTGGAGGCGGCCAGGTGCAGGTAGGTGAACAGCGTGAGCTCGGGCCGCAGGAAGCGGTGCTCCTGTTCGAGCGGCTCCTTGACCTTGAGCACGAGCTCGGCCTCGCCCCAGACGTGCTCGGCGTCGGGGACGATGGTGGCGCCGGCCCGGGCGTAGTCGTCGTCGTCGATGCTCGACCCGAGCCCGGCCCCGGACTCCACGCGCACCTCGTGGCCGGACAAGGTCAGCTCACGCACCCCGGCGGGGGTGATCGCGACCCGGTGTTCAGCGGGTTTGATCTCGGCGGGAACCCCGATGCGCATCCGCGTCTCCGTTCGCCGATGGTGGCGGCCACGACCGGCCCGTGACACCGGCGGCGACCGAACAGCCCCCACGGAGTCTACCGATTATTCCCCGGAGCCGGTCAGGTGACGCTCGGCCAGCAACAGGCCGGCCAGCGTCTTGGCGTCAGCGTGGGAGGCGGCCACCACCTCCGCGAGCGCCTCGGCCAGCGGCTGTCGCCCCACCGCCATGCCGGCTTCCTCGGCCTCGGCGGCGAACCCGTCGGGGGCCGGCGTGGGCGTGAGGCCGGTCGCGAGGTAGATGGCGGTGCGCTCATCGGTCCACCCGGCCGAGTTCGCCATCGTCACCAGGTGGGTGAGCTCACCGGCGTGCAGCCCGACCTCCTCGGCGAGCTCGCGGTGAGCGGTGCGGTCGCTGGGCTCGTCGTCGACGTCGCACATGCCCGCGGGGATCTCCAGGACCTCGATGCCCAGCGGGTGGCGGTACTGGCGCAGCAGCGTCACGGTGCCGTCGTCGTGCAACGGCACCACCGCCACCGCGTCGAGGTGCTCGACGACCTCGCGG
>CAYQMQ010000298.1:0-3036 GCA_964418395.1 uncultured Actinomycetota bacterium | reverse complement strand
GACGACCCCGCCGACAACGTGCTCGCCGGCGTGCTGTTCCTCGACTACCTCTACGACCTGGTCGGTGGCGACGCGGAGCGGACGTTGGCTGGCTACTACCAGGGGCTCGCGTCGACCCGGGAGCACGGTCGCTTCCCCAGCACCGACCGCTACATCGACAACGTGCTCGCCCTGCGCGAGCGCTTCCGCTGAGCCAGCCGCCGCGACCGGGGCGTCGGCTTCGAATCGTCACGCTGAGCCACAGTAGGCTGCGCGCCAGCAACGCGTCGCAGGGGAAGGAGCGCGGATGCAGGTGCTGACCACGCCCGAGGAGGCCTTCGCCGGGATCCCCGGCTGGGCGGCGCCGCCGCGACGCGTGACCCTCGGCGACGTGTCCATGGCGGTGGTGCAGGACGGGCCGCGGGAGGGGCCGCCGGTGCTGCTGTTGCACGGCGAACCGACGTGGGGGTTTCTGTGGCGCACCGTCGCGGCCCATCTGACCACGGCGGGCCACCGTGTGATCGTGCCGGATCTGGTGGGCTTCGGCCGTTCGGACAAACCCGTCGACCCAGCTGACCACAACGTCAACGCCCACCTTGCGTGGCTCCACACGCTGCTGGAGCGCCTCGGCCTGCAGCGCATCACGCTGGTGGGCCACGATTGGGGCGGCATCTTCGGGCTGCGGTTGTTGGCCGACGCCCCCGAGCGGTTCGCCCGGGCAGTGCTGACCAACACGTTCCTGCCCGACGGCTCGGAGCCGATGCCCGAGCTGTGGCAGCAGTTCCGCGAGATGGTGCGCACCGCCTCGCCGCTGGACGTGGGCCGCATCGTCGAGGCCGGCACCAGCTCGGGGCTCGACGCGGTCACCCGCACGGCGTACAACGCGCCGTTTCCCGACGAGTCCTACAAAGCCGGGGTGCGGGCGCTGCCCGATTTGGTCGCCGACAGCCCCGACCATCCCGAAGCCGAAGCCAACCGCCGGGCGTGGCGACGGCTGGCGTCGGTGCAGGTGCCGGTGCGCTGCGCCTTCGGGGCCGACGACCCCATCACCCGGGGCGCCGACCAGCTGCTCGCCGAGCGCCTGCCGGGAGCGGCGGGCCGCGACCACGCCCGGATCGAAGGGGCGAGCCACTTCGTGCAGGAGGACGCGCCGCGCGAGCTCGCCAAGGTGATCGACCGCTTCGTGATCGCCACCCGCTGAGGTCGCCAGCCCCCACGGACAGCTTTTGCGGGACAGCCTTCACGCTTCCGCCGCGACCCGGCCGGCTCAGCGGTAGTAGTCCACCGGGTAGACGTGCACGGCGGTGCCCAGCCCGGGGTCCATGTCCCAGATTTTGTCCATGGCCGCGTTGGTCACGCGCACACACCCCGAAGACGCGTGGTAAGGCGGCACCGACGTGTAGCCGTGGATGGCGATGCCCCGGGACCCGTCGTAGTACTTGGGCCGGTACAGCTCGCCGCGGGCGGCCTCCCGGATGCCGTCGATCTGGCGCACGATCGAGTGCGTGCCGGTGGTCGTGTTGGCCCGGTAGGTCGAGCCCTCGAACGTGTAGACCTCGCCGTGGCCGGCTGAGGAGTTGAACACCCAGCGGGTCTCGCCGCCGTCCACGAACAGCACCAAGCCGCGCTCCAGATCCACTTCGTAGGCCCGGTCGGAGTCGTGGCGCGGCGACGGCGGCCCGTCGGCCTCGCGCAGCGCCTGGCGCGTGGCAGGGCCGACGACCCCGTCCCGCTCGAGCTCGTGGGCCTTCTGCAGCGCCATCACGGCGTGGTGGGTGGCGTCGCCGAAGCGGCCGGTGACGGCCGGCAGCCAGAAGCCGTTGTCGCGCAGGTCGCGCTGCAGATCGGACACGGCGTCGCCGGTGGCGCCGCGGGACAGATCCCGCGGGGCGCGGCGAAAGTTCACCTCGAGCCGGTCGGTGACGACGTCGCCGGCCGAGGTGGCCAGCAGCCGCACCTCCACGCGGTAGGTCTCGCCGTGCTCGACGCCGTCGGGCAACGCCTCCACGGCGAATTGCAGTGTGTCGGCGCTGCCGGCGTGCGAGGTCGTGCCCTGGACCTCGTCACCGTCGATCGTGACGTGGACGTGCGACTCGGCCAGGTGCACCGATCGGTTGAAGGAGAAACCGATCGTGTCGAGCTCGTCGACCGTCGAGCCGTGACGCAGCGAGGCGCTGTCCACCCACAGCTCACCGGATTCGATCGACGCGCCGCGCACCCCCTCGATCGTGCCGGCGCTCACCGCGGCCTCGCCGCCGTAGACCACCGCACGATCCGGCTGCAGGCGCCGCACCTGGCGCTGCTGCGGTGAGAACAGGCGGCCGTCGGACACCAGGGCCAGCGGGCCGTCGTGCGCGGCGGCGTGCACGCCACCGGCCAGCGCGTCGGGGAACGTGGTGGCCGAGGCGATTCCCACCACGTCCGCGTCGTCGACAAAACGCTCCGACAGCGCCTCGGCCGTCTCGAAGCGGTTCGCGCCGGCCACCCGCGAGACGGAGGCGCCCTCGGAGAGCTCGGCGACCACACCCTCGCTGATCACCCCGCTGCCGCCGACGGCGTACACCTCCTCGAAGCCCGCCTCGTCCACGTAGGCGGCGACCTCGTCGGTCAGCGCGTCGCCGGGCGTCAGCAGGATCGGCCAGCCGCGGGCGCCGGCGATGGCCGCTGCGGCGAGCGCGTCGGGAAAGTCATCGCCGGAGGCCACCATCGCGGTGCCCGACTCGGGCATCATGCGAGCGGCCTCCACCGAGGTGGCGAACCGGTCCGCGCCGGCCACCCGCTCGACGCTGGCCCCGAGAGCCCGGACGTCGGACACGACCTGGTCGCCGAGCGCGCTCTCCCCACCCAACAGGTAGACGGTGCCGCCGTCGCCGAGCAGGCGGCCGAGCTCGGCTTCGGTTGCGCCGGCCAGGCCGTCACCGCCGGTCAACAGCAGCGGCCCGTCGACGTGGCGGGCCAGCGGCGCCCCCGCCAACGCGTCCGGGAAATGGTCGGCCCGGCTCAGCACGGCCGCGGTCGCCGTCTCGGGATACAGGTCCCGGCTGATCTCCACGGCGG
>CAYQMQ010000297.1:0-3039 GCA_964418395.1 uncultured Actinomycetota bacterium | reverse complement strand
CCGTCCAGCGTGAGCAACAGCGGTGCGGCGCCGACCTGGGCGCCCAGCGTGACCGCGGCCGGCGCGGCCACCCATCGCGGACCGGGCATGCGCTGGCGGATCCAGGGAGCGAGCACCAACACCCCGGCCGTGGCGCCCACCGACAATCCGAAGCCAAGCTGGCCGGCCAGGAACGGGTCGGCCAACAACAGCAGCGTGACGGCCGTGGCCAGCGCGTGGCGAGCGTCGATTCCCCGGCCACCGATGCCGGCTGCCAGCACCAAGGCGCCCATGGCGCTGGCGCGCAGCACCGAGGGCTGCCAGCGCGTCAACACCACGAACCAGCCGAGCGCGACGAGCGCCACCGCTCGGCGGCCGCGCGCGCCCAACCCCGTCAGCGCCGCCGCGGTCAACACGCCTCCCAGCACCAGGGCCACATGCTTGCCGCTGACGACCACCAGATGGGCGAGTCCGGCGTCAACGAACTTCTGGTGCAACCCGCCCGTCTGTCCACGGCGATCGCCGGTCACCAGGGCGGTCAACACGCCGGCGCGCGCGTCGTCGAGGCCCCGATCGGCGGCCTCCGCGGTGCGAACCCGGACACGTTCGGTGGCTCCCAGCACCCAACCCGGCTCGGCGACCAGCTGCGGCGGGTGTTGCGGTCGCAGCTGGGCGACGGCATGCAGGCGCGCCACATGCGCATCGAGGCCGCCGTCACCGAGGGCGGCCACGCGCACCCGGGCGCGCACCCGCTGTCCCACGGTGGGGGCTGTCTCCGCCTCGTCGGCGTCGAGGCGCCACCAGGCGCGCTCGCGTACGCCCCGACCGGCGACGCGGTCCACCCGCAGTACCTGCCAGCCGCCGTCGGAGCCCCGCAGCTCGGTCACCGCAGTCGCCTCGACGGTGACTGTGCCCACCGGCCGGTCGGCGAGCTCGACCAGCACGCTGGCCTCGCCGATCGCCGTCCGTGCCCCCGCTGCCCCCGCGACGCCGGCTGCGACCGCGAGCGCCATCAACGCCAACCGGGCTGGCCGCGCCGGGCGTCCCGTCGCGTCGACCAGCCCGCCGCGGTCCGGCAGCCGGAATGCCGCAAGGGCAAGCAACACCCCCAGCAGCACCAACCCAGCTCCGGCCAGCGGCGGCCAGGTTGCCGGAGACCAGGCCGCCTCCCGGTCGGGGAGGCCGACAAGTGCTCCCGCCCATGCGGCCAGCGCCACAAGCCACGCCGCTGCGGTGGTCACCGCTGGTCACCACCGCAGGTGGTCGACGAGCCGATCGAGGGTGCGCTCTCCGATGCCCGGCACGTCCAACAGCTGCTGCTCGCTGGTGAACGGCCCGTGCTCCTCGCGGTGGGACAGGATGCGTTCCGCGGTCACCGGCCCGATGCCGGGCACCTCTTGGAGGGTGGCGGCGTCCGCCCGGTTGACATCGACCTTGCCGTCGGGCCCCACGGCGCCGGCGCCGCCCGCTTCGCCGGCGTCATCGACGTGACCGACGACGATGCGTTCCCCGTCTTTGACCACGCGGGCGAGGTTGACCCTGCTGAGGTCAGCGGCCTCCCCCGCGCCGCCAGCGGCGTCGATCGCATCCGCAACGCGCGAGCCGGCCGGCACCTCGACAACCCCGGGATCGCCGACCTCCCCCGCGACGTGGACCAGCACCGGCTCAGGCTCTCCGGCGAACCCGTTGTCGCCGCCGGCGCTCCCGGTGTCGGGGTCGTCGTCACGGGCCGGCGACGGCCCCGCGACCGCACGGTCGGAACCATCTGTCGGAGCGGGACCTGGTTGGGCCACCCACCACACCACGCCGAGACCCGCCAACGTGCCGACCAACAACACCGCCAACGCCGCGGCCTCGGCGCGGGTGCACCGAAGCGTGTCGGCCACCGCTGCCAGACGTGCCCGCCACTCCTCCATGCCCAGCGAGCGTACGTCCTTCGTGGTGGCGGCCTCGCTGTGGATGAGCTGGCGTTGTGGACAGTGCCGCCGTCAACAGCGCGTCGCGCCTCCACCTGTCACCCTAGCCAAACTCCGTAGCGTAGTGTTAGCATCACGCTTTATGGAATGGCGGCGGGGATACCGCGGATGCACGCCTTGATGAGCGGCTTTTCATCATCGCGACGGTGGTGGCCCATGGGCGTCACCGGTGCGGCACGCGGGGCGTTCAGCGCCTCATCGGGCGCGTCAGCGTGGTGGGCATCAGGGATCCTGGTGGGGCTGCTGGCGGGCTCGTGGGTCCTGAGCTGGCTGCTCGGTGGGGCGGGCCGCGTCGTCCCGCACTGGTACTACTTCCCCGTGCTGGTCGCCGCACTGCGGTTCGGGCATTCCGGTGCGCTCATCGTCGCGCTCGCGTCGGGCGTTCTGGCCGGCCCGCTCACGCCACAGCTGGTCACCGAGGGGCTCGCCCAGCATCCGGCGGAGTGGCTGACCCGCACGGCGTTCTTCGTCGCGGTGGGTCAGCTCGCCGCGTTGCTGGTCCAGCCCGCGCTCCCGTCGTTGTCGACCGAGCTGCAGCGGCGGCGTGTGGAACGGGAAGTGCGCCGGGCGCTGGAGCGCGACGAGCTCGCGGTGTGGTTCCAGCCCATCCTGTCGGTGGGCGACGATCGGATCGTGGGCGCCGAGGCCTTGCTGCGGTGGCACCACCCAGAGCGGGGGTTACTGTCCCCCGGGTCGTTCATGTCCCTCCTCGAACAGACCCCGGCCATCCACGACGTGGGCGACTGGGTGCTGCGCCGCGCGTGCGCCGAGGCCGCCACGTGGCCCGACCCCGACCTGTGTGTCTGGGTCAACGTCTCGGGCGCCGAGCTCGACTCGAGCAAACTGCCCCAGCGGGTGGCGGACGCCACCGCGGCCGCGCAGCTTCCGACCTCGCGGTTGTGCGTCGAGGTGACCGAGAGCGCGCTCGTGGTCGACTTCGCGGGCTCGGCCGAGCGGCTGGCCGCCCTTGACCGCATGGGCGTGTGCATCGCCATCGACGACTTCGGGACCGGCTACTCGTCACTGTCGTACGTCCACTGCTTCCCCGCTCACGTGCTCAAGATCGACCGCAGCTTCATCGCCG
>CAYQMQ010000296.1:0-3039 GCA_964418395.1 uncultured Actinomycetota bacterium | reverse complement strand
TCGGCGGTCGGGGAGAGCATGCACCACGACCGCGGTCTCGTCGATGCCCGGCCGATCGTTCGGACAGGCGAGGTGACACTAGTCGGCGGGCGGTGTGCGCTAGGCTCTCCCGTTGGCGTGCACGACGTCCGGCTGCGGGCCGCGCGGATCGATCTGTGGAGTTGCGCCTGTGAACGTGGTGTCCCGGTGGGCGACGATCTCGTCGTTGGCGCTGGCTGTGGCCAGCGGCCCGGCGGCAGCTGCCGCGCTCGCCCCGGGCGGTGCAGGCGCCGACATCGTCGACGCTCCCAGCGCCGGCGATGCGGGCGACGACACCGTCGACCTCGTGGTCCACCGGGCGACGCCAGGTGAGGCGGGGCAGGGCGAGGCGGCGGCCGTGACGCTGGACGCCCACCCCCGGGCCACCGTCCAGCGGCCGATGCCCCGGCTCGGCGCCGATGTGGTGACGGTGCCCGCGGCCGCGGCCGACCGGGTGGCCGACCAGCTCGCCGACGCCGACGGCGTGGCCCACGTGGAACGCGACGGCGTGGCCCACACGACCGGTGACGGCGCGGGGCTCGCCGGCGCCGCAGGGCTCGGCGGGGCCGCGACGCTGGCGGCGACCACCTCGGAGACCGACACCGCCGACGCCGTCACCCCGAACGATCCGCGCTGGCCCGACCAGTGGGGCCTGCAGCGCATCGAGGCGCCGTCGGCGTGGACCGCCACCACCGGCGACGCGGACGTGACCGTGGCGGTGCTGGACACGGGCGTGGACCCCGACCATCCCGATCTGGCCGCCAACCTGACCACCGGCCGGGACTTCACCGTGGCCGGCGGCGGCGGCAGCGACACCGACGACCACGACGACCCGGCCACCGGCCAGGCCGGCCACGGCACGATGAGCGCCGGCGTGCTGGCGGCGGTCACCGACAACGACGAGGGCGTGGCCGGCACGTGCTGGACGTGCACGGTGCTGCCGGTGCGGGTCATGGAGCCCGACGGCACCGGCGCGCTGTCGCGCATCGCCGACGGCATCGTCTGGGCGGTCGATCAGGGCGCGGACGTGATCAACCTGAGCCTGGGCTCACGCGACGACCTGCGCGTGATGCGCGAGGCGGTGGGCTACGCCGTCGAGCACGACGTGGTGCTGGTGTCGGCGGCCGGCAACCTCGCCGGCGACACGCCGATCTATCCGGGGGCCTACGACGCCGTGGTCGGCGTGGCGGCCAGCACGCGGGACGACACGCGGTCGCCGTTCTCGTCCCACGGCTCCTGGGTGGACGTCGCCGCGCCCGGCTGCAACCCCAGCACGCGGCCCGACGGCGGCTACACGAGCACGCCGTTCTGTGGCACGTCGTCGGCGGCGCCGCAGGTGTCCGGCGTGATGGCGCTGGCGTTGGCCGCCAACTCGGACGTCACGCCGTGGCAGGCCGTGGCCGCGCTCGGCGACGCGGCCCAGCCCGTGGGCGACTGGGTGCGCCACGGCCGGCTGGACGCCACGGCCACGCTCGACGGGCTGGCCGACGTCGGGCCCGCGTCGGCTCCGCCGCGCCCGGACGACCAGGGCGGCGACGGCGAGACCGGCACCGAGCCGGGCACCGCCCGCCGGCGGGTGGCGGGCACGGACCGGTTCGACACCGCCGCCCGCTTGTCGCAGGACCGGTTCGAGCCCGGCGTCGACCGGGTGCATGTGGCCACCGGCGAAGCGTTTCCCGACGCGCTGGCCGCCGGCGCCGCCGCCGGCGCGGTCGACGGGCCGGTGCTGCTGGCCGCCGAGGACACGTTGCCGCGACCCACCCGCGACGAGCTGGCGCGGCTGCAGCCCGACGAGGTCGTGGTGGTGGGCGGCACGGGTGTGCTCGACGAGTCGGTGCGCCACGCCGCGGGCGAGGCCGCCGGCGCGCCCGCTCGCCGGGTCGCGGGCCGCGAGCGCTTCGCCACCGCCGCCGAGCTCGCCGTCGACGCGTTCCCCGACGGCGCGCCGGTGGCCTACGTCGCCACCGGGCAGGAGTTCGCCGACGCGCTGGCGGGGGTGCCCGCTGCCGTCGCCGAGGGCGGCCCGGTGCTGCTGACCGCCGAAGGCCACGTGCCCGAGGCCACACGGCAGGCGCTGACCCAGCTGGCGCCCGAGCGCATCGTGGTGCTCGGCGGCACCGAGGCCGTGTCGACCTCGGCCGGCGTGGAGCTGGCCGGGTTGGCCGGGCCCGGCGGCGCACAGCGGCTGGCCGGCACCGACCGGTTCGCCACCGCCGCCCACGTCGCCGACGCGGTGTTCGACCCACAGCCCCCCACGGCCCACCTCGCCACCGGCACCGACTTTCCGGACGCCTTGGCCGGTGGGCCGGCCGCGGCCGCCGTCAACAGCCCGCTGCTGTTGGTCACCCGCCAGACCCTGCCGGCGGCCACCGCCGACGAGCTGCAGCGCCTGAGGCCGCAGGCCAACGTCACGTTGGGCGGCAGTGAGGTGGTCTCCGCCGCGGTGGAAACCGCCGCCGCCGAGGCCGCTGCCGGCAGCTGACCCGCGCCGTCCCTCGGTTGACGCAACAGGTGGGCGTCCGTAGCGTCTGGCGCTGCTTACTGTGGCTCAACCCTGGGTTGAGCCTTGCATGCCGCCGTGCGGGAAACAGGCTTTTCCGAGGGGGAAGATCATGGTCGGGACACAGGGACATCATTCGAGGCGCGCCGCGATGATCGACAGCGCGCCGGCACGCGCCCTCGCTGCCGCGGCGCTGATGCTGGGGGCCCTGGCGCTGCTGACGGCGCTGGCGTCACCGGCGCGGGCGCAGCAGAGCTTCACCGTGGACACCACCGCGGACGACAACACCGCCAGCGACTGCGACGCGGGCGATCCGAACGACTGCTCGCTGCGCGAGGCGGTCATGAACGCCAACAGCGACCCAACCCAGTCGGCCACCATCACCCTGGACGCCGACACCTACGTGCTGGACATCAGCGGCACCTCCGGCGACGCCTCCGACGGCGACCTCGTCGTCACCAGCGAGGTCACCGTGGAGGGCGCCGGCGTCGACGACACCACCATCGACGCCACCGGTCTGG
>CAYQMQ010000295.1:0-3044 GCA_964418395.1 uncultured Actinomycetota bacterium | reverse complement strand
CTCGCCGCCGGTCGAGGATGCGCTGTTCGACGTCCGGCTCCACGGGTCGGGTCGGACGGCCGAACCGCCCCAGCACGTAGCGGATCACCTGGTCGGGGACGTTGGCGTAGCGGGCCTCGCCGATCACGTTGAGCAGCGCCTGAGAGGACACCATCTGCGGGAAGGGGGTGACCATGATCGGATAGCCGAGCTCGGCGCGGACACGGCTGACTTCGTCGATGACGTCGTCGAAGCGGTGCTCCAAGCCCAGCTCGGCGAGCTGGCGGCGCAGCGTGGTCATGACGCCGCCGGCGAGCTGGTGACGCTGGAAGGCCGCGTCGAACTCTTGGGGCGTGCCGGTCGGCAGTCCCTCCGCGTCGGCCAGCCGGTGGAAGTAGTCGGCGGTCCGGGCCACCAGCCGGTCGTCGATGGGCACGGCGTGACCCAGCTCGCGCAGGTTGGCCACGGTCCGTTCCGCGTGCGGCAGCGACGAGCCGCTGGCCAACGGGCCGCAGGCCACGTGCAGCGCGTCGATGCCGAGCTCGGCGGCGGTGAGATAGGTCAGCGGTGACAGGCCCAGCGTGCAGTGGGAGTGCAGCTCGAGCGGCTTGCCGGCCAGCCCCCGGCGAACCGCCGGGATCAGCGTGCGGGCGCGCTCGGGGGTCAACAAACCCGTTGGGTCTTTGATGTAGGCCCGGTCGATGTGGGCGCAGTCGGCCATCTGCTCGGCGAGGGCGGCGTAGAACGCGTCGTCGTGCACGTCGCTGATCGTGTACGTCAGCGCCCCCATGATCTCGCTTGCGCCGGCGGCGCGGATGCGGCGGGCGGTCTCGCGGATCGCGTCCATGTCGTGCATCGGGTCGAGCACCACGAACCGCGAGATGCCGTTTGCCACCAGCCGGTCGTAGACCAGCTGCATGAACTCGGGATGGGCCTGTTCCCAGGAGATGAAGCGAAAGCCGGTGCCGATCAGCTGCAGCGGCGTATGCGGCATGGCCTCGCGGGCGCGGCGGATGCGCTCCCACGGGTCCTCGCGGTGAGTGCGCACCGCCACCCCCATGGCGGTGCTGGAGATGAAGTCGATCGCGTGGAAACCCGCCCGGTCCAGCACGGGAGCGATCTCGAGGATCTGGGGCGTGGTCAGTCCCGTGGCCCCCCACAGGCTCTGGTTGCCGTCGCGCACCGACACGTCCACCAGCGACAGCTCAGCCATGATGCCCTCCGGTGGGGTGCGTCGTCGGGTCCGATCGCGCAGCCAGAAACCGGGCGAGCCATCCGGTGTCGACCGCGCCGGCGACCACGTCGGCGTGGGCGACGAGCTCGCGGTGCAGCGGCAGCGTGGTGGCCACCCCGTCGATGTCGCAGCGCGCCAAGGCGTGCTGCAGCCGCGTGAGCGCCTCGCCGCGGTCCTGGCCCCACACGATGAGCTTGGCCACCAGCGAGTCGTAGAACGGCTGCACAGGCTCGCCGGCCTGCACGTGCGTGTCCACGCGGATGCCGACGCCGGCGGGCCACACCGCGCGCTTCACCGTGCCGGGGTCCGGTCGGAAGTCGGCCGCCCAATCCTCGGCGTTGAGGCGACACTCGATCGCGTGGCCCGCCAGCGCCACCTGGTCCTGGGTCATCCGGAGTGGCTGACCCTCGGCGACGGCGAGCTGCTCGGCGACGAGATCGAGGCCGGAGACGGCTTCGGTCACGGGGTGTTCCACCTGGATGCGGGCGTTCATCTCCAGAAACAAGAACGTGTCGTGCTGGCGGTCGACCAAGAACTCGACGGTGCCCAGGCCTCGATAGCCGAGATGCTCGCCGAAGCGCACGGCCGCCTGGCGCATCTCGGTGCGCAGCTCCTCAGTGAGGTCCGGTGCGGGCGCCTCCTCCACCAGCTTTTGGTAGCGCCGCTGCACCGAGCAATCCCGGTCGCCGACGTGCACCACGCGGTGGCCGTCGCCGAGCAGCTGCACCTCCACGTGACGGCCGGCGGGCACGAACCGCTCCAGATACACGCGTGCGTCGCCGAAGGCCGCGTGCGCCTCGCTCATCGCCTGCTCCACGGTGGCCGCCAGCTGGTCGGGCCGGTCGACCTGCTTCATACCGCGCCCGCCCCCACCCCCGACCGCCTTGACCAGCACCGGCCAGCCGATGTCGGCGGCCAGCCGCTGTGCCGCCTCGGCATCGGTGGCCTCGCCGCCGGCGGCCACCGGCAGACCGGCCTCGACCGCGTGGGCGCGGGCGGTGAGCTTGTCGCCGACCGCGTCGAGCTGGGCGACGGTGGGGCCGACGAAGACCAGCCCGGCGTTCTCGCAGGCGTGGGCCAGCCGCCGGTTCTCGGCGAGGAAGCCGTAGCCGGGGTGGATCGCCTGGGCGCCGACGACCCGGGCGGCGTCGACGACGGCGTCCACGTTGAGGTAGCTGGCCTCCGCTTTGGCCGGACCCAGGCGCACGGTGTGGTCGGCCAGCCGGGCCGGGACCGACTCGATGTCGGCGTCCGAGGCCGCCAGCACCGTCTCGATACCCAGGCGCTGACAGGTGGTGATGATCCGCGCGGCGATCTCGCCGCGGTTGGCGATGAGCAGCCGCCGCAGCACCATCACCGCTCCGGATCGACGCGCAGCAGCACGGCGCCCCGCTCGACGAACTGCCCGTCGTCGACACAGATCTCGGCCACGGTGCCGCGCACGCCGGCGGCCACGGAGTTGAACAGCTTCATGGTCTCCACCAGCCCGACGGCGTTGTCCTCCTCGACGGGCGTGCCGAGCTCCACGAACGGTGGCGCCCCGGGCTTCGGAGCCCGATAGAACGTGCCCAGCAGCGGTGCGACGACATCTACTAACCCTTCGCGCTCGACCTCGGCGGCAGGTGGGGAATCGGCGGGTGGCTGGGCCGCGGCGGCCGGCGGGGGCTGGGCGTCCGCAGTGTCGCTGGCGGGGGGGTGGCCGGGCGCGGCCTCGGAGGCGACGACGTTGGGGGTGGCGGTGACGTCGGACTCGCGGACCCATTCGCCGTCGTCAGCGCGGCGCAGCACGACGCGGAACCGCTCGGTCTCGAGCTCCAGCTCGTCGGCGGGC
>CAYQMQ010000294.1:0-3055 GCA_964418395.1 uncultured Actinomycetota bacterium | reverse complement strand
GCCCGTCTACGGCGCGGTGCTGTTCAGCCTGTTCTTCCACGCCGACATCTTCCACTTGGGCGGCAACATGCTGTTCCTGTGGGTGTTCGGCAACAACATCGAGGATTTCTTCGGCCACTTGCGGTTCGCGGGGTGGTACTTCGTCTTCGGGGTGGTGGCCACAGCGGCGTTCGCCGTGGCCACGCCCACCAGCCCGCTGACGTTGGTGGGCGCATCCGGCGCGGTGGCGGGCGTGCTGGGCAGCTATCTCGTGCTGCACCCCACCGCCCGGGTCACCGTCGTGGTGTTGCCCCTGTTCTTTCTGGCTTTCCAGCTCCCCGCGCTGATCGTGCTCGGCGCCTGGTTCGTGCTCCAGCTGCGCGAAGTGGGCGGCGAGGCGGTCAGCGGCGGCGGAGTCGCGTACATGGCCCATGTCGCGGGCTTCGTGGCCGGGCTGGTGGTCACCGTCGCCAGCGGAGGTCGCCCGCAGCGCCGCCGGCAGCGCCGCCGCCCGCCGCCCCCGCCCGATACCCGGGTGTGACCCCGCGACCGTCGCTCACGCCAGCCGAGCTTGGACCCGCTGCAGGGCGCGACGGTACATGGGCTGCTCGGCCAAGGCGCAGGCCAGCTTGTAGTGCCCGGCGGCGCGCTGGAGCTCGCCTTCGCGTTCGAGGCAGCGCCCCACGCCGTAATGCGCGTAGTCGTCCTTGGGGTCGAGCTCGAGGACGCGTTCGAACTCCCCGCGGGCCAGGCCGGGGCGTTCGCTGGCGAAGTACGCGCGAGCCAGCGCCTCGCGCAGCGAGCCCTTCTCGGGCTCTTCCTCCACGGCGAGCTCGAGCACTTCGACGGCCCCCCTCGCGTTGCCGTCGGCCAGCGCCTGCTTGCCGTGCTGGAACAACGCGTACACACGCAGCTCCTCGCCTTGCTCTCCCATCGCATCTCCTCGGACGGCGGACCCGGCTCCGCTCACGAGCGTACCCACGGCCCACCACTAGACTGCCGCGTGATGAGCGACGCGCCCCATGTGGAACCCCTGACGGAGGGCCTGCGGGCGGTCGACACGCAGACCGCCGGGATGAGCAAGGTCACCGCGGGCTACCTGATCGACGCGCCCCGTCCCACGCTGATCGAGTGCGGGCCGGCCAAGTCGGTGGACACCGTCATCGCGTCGTTGCGCGAGGTCGGCATGGACCCGGGCGACCTGGCCTATCTGGTGCTCAGCCACATCCACTTGGATCACGCCGGCGGCGCTGGGAACGTCGCGCAGGCGTTCCCGTCCGCCCAGGTGGTCGTCAGCGAGCTCGGCGCCCGCCATCTGGTGGATCCCCGGCGGCTCAACCAGAGCGCCCGCCAGGTGTACGGCGAGCTCCACGACCAGGTGTACGGCGATTGCACGCCCATCGAGCCCCAGCGCGTGCGCGGGGTCACCGACCGGGAGACGCTCGACCTCGGCGGGGGGCAACGCCTCCAGCTGTTGCACACCCCGGGTCACGCCAAGCACCACATCAGCGTCTTCGACGCGGACCGTGGCACGTTGTTCGTGGGCGACTCCGTGGGTGTGAAGATGCCCGGCATGACCACGATTCGGCCGGCCACCCCGCCCCCGGACTTCGACTTGGTGCTGGCCGAGCGGACCATGGCCCGCTATCGCGACCTCGACCCTGCAACCATGTATCTCGCCCACTACGGCGACGTCGGTCCGCCCCAACAGGCCTTGGCGGAGGCCAGCGAGCGCCTGGCGCGATGGGCCGAGACCGCCGAGGCGGCCTGGCACGAGCACGACGAGCTCGACCACGTCGCGGAGACGCTCGCGCAACGCTTCGGCGACGAGATCCAACCCGACTCGGACGACCCGGAAGCGACACGCCGTGTGGAGCTGCTCAGCGGCGTCCGATCGAACGCCATGGGCCTGATCCGCTACTTCCAGCTGCGGCAGGAGGGGCGAACCGCCGGCTGAGCGTGTGCCCGGGCTCGGGACCGGCCTGCCGAGCACCTGCCCCCGGGGCTTCGGACAACCCGGCGAGGCCACCGAGACCCTCGTCGGCTCAGGTCGCAGCCGGTGGCGGGGGCTCTGCCGAGTCATCTGGCTCGCCGTCATCGTCGGCGTCCCACTCCCCCAGTTCCACGAGCCGCTCAGCGGCGTCCAGAAAGTCGGGGTCCAAGGTCACCACCGCCTGCAACAGCTCCACGGCATGGGACCGATCGCCGAGCTCGAGGCTCAGGTCAGCCGCGAGATACCACAACCGCAGGTGCTGGGACCCGGCCGCCCTGGGCTCGCCCCCGGCGCGCTCCAGCACCTCGCGGGCCCGCAGGACGTCGCCGGCGTCGGCCAGCGTCCCGGCGTGCACCAAGTGGCCCTCGAGACGGCGTTCCTCGTCGACGTCGTCGCCCATGGCCTCGACCAGCTCGCGAACGCGATCGCCGCGACCGGTGGCGCGCAGGCTGTCGGCCAGCAGATGGTTCTGGTCCTGGCGCCCGCTGATGCGCCGGTAGGCCCCCAGCTCGCTGGCCGCAGTCTGATAGTCCCCGCGCCGGTAGGCGTCAACGCCGAGCGCCTCCCGGACCGCCGCGGATCGCGGCGCGGTCTCCTTGGCCCAGCGCAACAGGGCCGTGGCTCGTTCAGGGTCTGACTCCGCCAGCTCGGCGGCGCCGCTGACCGCTCGTGCCACCTCGGGCGCCAACCCGTGGGCAGTGGCTGCGTCGATATCGCGCCACACCGGCTTGGAAACGCGGGGCACATCCTCTGGGATGGTCGGCTTCCGCGTCCCACCCCGCGGGCGTTTGCCGCCCCTCTCGCTCGCCTTCGCGCCCCGGTCGCCGGTGCCGCCTCTCGGCGCTGGCTTCCCAGCGCGCCCTTGCCGTCGCGGCGGTCCACCGCGACGTCCTCCGGTGCCGCTGCCCTGCCCTCCGGACCGGTTGCCTCGCCCGGTGCCGCGTGGGGTGCGGTCCGCTGCCACGTCAGGCCTCCGAGCACGCCAAAGGTCGCCACTGTCTCCCTGCAACAGCGAACGGCCGCCCCTGGAAGGGCGGCCGTTCCAGTTTATTGTTCCGCGGCGTCCTACTCTCCCACAGGGTC
>CAYQMQ010000293.1:0-3060 GCA_964418395.1 uncultured Actinomycetota bacterium | reverse complement strand
ACCACGTTGCGGATCCTGTTGGGCCTGGTTCGGCCCGACTCGGGTCGCGCCGGCTTCGACGGCGTCCCCTACACCCAACTGGCCGACCCGATGGGCACCGTCGGGGCCGTGCTCGAGGCCGACAACGCCCATCCGGGCCGGACCGGCCGCAATCATCTGCGGGTGCTGGCCCGGATGGCCGGCCGGTCGGTGCGCGGCGTGGACGACGCCCTCGACGCCATGGGGCTCACCGCCGACGCCGACCGGCGGGTCAAGGGCTACTCGCTGGGCATGCGCCAGCGACTGGGTCTTGCCGCCGCGCTGTTGGGCGATCCGGACGTGTTGGTGCTCGACGAGCCCGCCAACGGCCTGGATCCCGCCGGGATGCGATGGCTGCGCGAGTTCCTGTGCGAGTTCGCCCACGGCGGCGGCACCGTCGTGCTGTCCAGCCACGTGCTGGCCGAGGTCGCCCAGACCGTCGACGACCTCGTCGTCATCGGCCACGGCCAGTGCCTGGCCAGCGGCCCGGTCGGCACCGTCGTCGGTGACCGCCGCGACCTCGAAGACGTCTACTTCGCCATCACCCAAGAGCGCGGGGACATCGGGTGAGCCGCGACGAGGCAGCCGGCTCACCCGGGGTCACGGACTCGAACCGAAGGAGGGACATGCCATGGGCAACCTGATTCGCGCCGAAGCACGCAAGCTGGTGACCACCCGCACGTTCGCGATCGTCGCTGCCGCCGTGGTCGCGCTCTCGGCGTTGGGCGTCGCCGCGCTGAGCCTCGCCGGCGGCGAGGCCGGCCCGGACCTGGCGACCAACGCCGCGGTCCAACAGCAGGTGCTGTCGGCCGCCAACGCCGCGCCGCTGGCGATGGTGGTCGGCGTCCTGATCGTGTGCAGCGAGCATCGCCACGGCACGATCGTTCCCACCGTGCTGGCCGAATCCCGCCGGTGGCCGACGCTGGCTGCCAAAGCCGTGGTGGCCGCCGTCGCCGCCGTGGCGCTGACGGCCGTCATGGGGGCCGTGACGCTAGGAGCCGGCCTCGTGGCCATCGACGCCCAGGGCGGTGAACTGTTGTTGGGCGCTGACCAACTGGCCCGCACCTGGGCGTTGCAGGGTCTGCTCGCCGCGGGGCTGGCGCTGGTGGCGCTGGGCGTCGGCGCGGTCGTGCGTCACCAAACCGTCGCGTTGGTGGTCGTGCTCGTCGCGGCGATGGTGGCTGCGCCGATCGTTTCGGCTGCCGCGCCCGACGTCGGCTGGTATGTGATTCCCGACAACCTGAGTCGCGCCCTGGTGCACGCCTCCGCGGAAGCTCCCGCGCCAGCGGGGATGCCCGTTCCCACCGACCCCCCCTTCGGCCGGTGGACAGCCGCCGCCATCCTGGGCGGGTATGTCGCAGTCGCGCTGACCGCCGGCACCGCCCTGCTGACCCGGCGCGACCTCGCCTAGCTGCTCACGCAAACGGTCGGGGCCTTCTGTGGCCCGTGCTAGCGCCTGGATGTATCACACACCCGGCCGTGTGATTCCCCTGGGTGAGACGTGGGCAAGTGCGCGCCCCGCGCACACGAGTCCCCATTCACCGACGCGCAAAGGAGGATGCGGTGCTGGGATGGCAGCGGGGGTTGGCTCGTGTGGGGATCCACACGCCGTTCGGACGCGACGCGGCGGGTGCGGCGGTGCTCGGGCTCGTCGAGGTGGGGCTCAACGTCGTCGCCTTCACGGTGGCCGAGCCCGACCTGCGACCGCCGGTCGCCGCGTTCGCGCTCCAGCTCGTCTTCGTGGGGGTCGCCGCCGGCGCGATCGCGTGGCGCCGGCGAACCCCCCGCGCCGTGCTGGCGGTGGTGGTCGTGGCCGCGGTTGCCGGTGCGATGGTGCACGCAGAGGCATCCGTTGGCGGGCCGTTCTTCAGCCCGTTGATCGCGGCATACACCGTCGGGGCGTGTTGCCGGCGGCGGACGGCGGTCACGGTCGTGGGCGCGACCGCGGCGCTCATGAGCGTGGCGACGTTGACCATGATCGCGGCACCGGCCCTGCCGTTCGGAGCGCAGCCAAACGCGGCACGGCTGGTCTTCGGCACGGTCATGAGCGTCCTGGCGTTGGCCGTCGCCGCGGTGGCCGGCGCCGGCGTCGTGCGCCAGCGCGAGAAGCGCGCCCGGCAGGCCGTCGTCGCCGAGCGCGGCCGCATCGCGCGCGAGCTGCACGACGTGGCCGCCCACCATCTGTCCAGCATGGTGGTCCAAGCGGGGGCGGCCGAGCACCAAATGACCAACGAACCCGAGCAGGCCCGCCAGGTGCTCCACACGATCCGCGAGCAGGGCAGCGCCACGCTGGCACAGATGCGCCAGATCGTCGGGGCGTTGCGTGAGGACGACGGTGACGGTGCGGCGCCGCCCACATTGCGCCACGCACCACAGCTGGTGGACGAAGCCCGCGACGCGGGCTGCCAGGTGACCTTCATCGTCGAGGGCCGGCGCCCGGATCCTCTGCCGCCAGCGGTCGATTTCGCCGGTTACCGGGTGCTGCAGGAGAGCCTCACCAACGCGCGCCGCCACGCTCCAGGCGCAGCCGTCCTCGCCAGTGTCGCCTACCACGACGACGCGGTCGAGGTGGAGGTCACCAACGAGGCGGCGCCCGACACGCCGCCCCCGTCCGAGCCCACCGGCGGCCACGGAGTGACCGGCATGCGCGAACGGGTGGCCCTCGCCGGCGGCGAGCTCACCGCCGCGCCGAACCCGGAGGGTGGGTGGCGCGTGCACGCCGTGCTGCCCACCCACGACGAACGGGAACCGAGCTCCGCTACCCAGCGGCACGACCCCACGAGCCGAGAACGCGAGGGGGCGATCCGATGAGCCGTGTGGTCATCGCCGACGACCAGGCCGTGGTGCGCACCGGCTTTCGTTCGATCCTGGAATCCGAGAACGGCCTCACGGTGGTCGACGAAGCCGGCGACGGCGGTCACGCGGTGCGCACCTGCCGGCGCGAACATCCCGACGTGGTGCTCATGGACGTGCGCATGCCCGAGTTCGACGGCATCGAAGCCACCCGCCAGCTGACCGCCCCCGACACCGAGAGTCCCGTCA
>CAYQMQ010000292.1:0-3102 GCA_964418395.1 uncultured Actinomycetota bacterium | reverse complement strand
CAGGTTCACGGCGCGGCGTCGCACGGGACCTCACCGGCGCCCGACCGATGTCGACCGCGGGCGGGACGGTGGGACGGATCCGTGTCGGGACGGTGGGACGACCCGCGGGGACGATGCTATCAGCCGCCGTCATCGAGAGCGTCGACGGCGTCGGCCAAGGTGCGCACCCCGACCACCTCAACCTCGCCGTCGGCCACCCTCGTGGCCCGGGCCCGCTGGCCGGTGGGCACGAGGAAGACGTCGGCGTCGGCTCGCCGGGCCGCGCGCACCTTGGTGGCAACCGCGCTCACCGGCATGACGCGCCCGTCCGAGCCGATGCCCCCGGTGCCGGCCACCCGCCGCCCGGCGGCGAGCTGGCGGTCCTCGTCGAGCAGGTCGAGCACCGCCAGGGCGACCATCAGCCCGGCGCTCGGGCCGGTGGCCCCCCGCCCGTCCACCGACACGTCGACCGGCAGCACCAACCGGGGGGCGGCGACCCGCGTCACCACGCCAAGCCCCACCCGCCGCTCGCCGCCGGCTTCAACCGGCGCAGGGCGCAGGCGCAGGGTGCGCTCGTCGCCGTCGCGTTCGATGACGACGCGCACGCGCCCGTCGGCGGCGGTGACCACCTCGCGCAGACGGGTGGGTGTCGTCGTCGACTCCCCGTTGACGGTGAGGATCACGTCGTCGACGCGGATGCGGTCGTCGGCGGGGCTGCCACCGACGACGTCGACGACGACCACCCCGCCGGCGTGGCGCGACACCGGCCGGCCGAGCGCGGCGAGAGCGGCGGCGGTGGCCTGCTCGACGCTGTGGTCGAACACCTCGCGGTGGCGACGGCGGTAGGCGGCGTCGTCCACGCCGAACGGGATCACCTCGGCGGCGGGACGCAGCCGCTGGTCGCCGCGCACCATCGCGGCGGCCGCCGACAGGGAGGTCGCGCGGCGACGGCCCACCAGCGCCACGAGATATGCGCCGTCATCCGCTGTGGCCGTCCGCCCGTCGACTTCGAGGCTGTCGGCCAGCTCGAGCGGCGCCACAGGGCGTTCGACGAACCACGGCAGGCGCACCTCCGCGGCGGCGACCGCCAGGATCACCAGGCATAGCGCGGTGATCGCGCCGCGGGGAGGGCGGCGCATCACTCGGCGGCGGCGCCGGTGACCAGGCTGGGGGTGAGCAAGCCGGCGGCGCGGCCCTGGTCGTCGACGACGACGAGCATGTGGCCGGGCGCGTCCTGCATCCGGCCGAGGACCGTGTCCATGGTCTCGTCGGTGCCCGTGGTCGCGCCCTCCGCGGGAATCGTGACGTCGCGAACCGGGGTCAGGGACCAATCGGCGCGGTCGACGCGCTCGAGGTCGGCCAGGCGCACCACGCCCGTCACGGGCGTGCCCACCGGCCACAGCACCGACGGCTTGGTCTGCAGCAGGCGCACGGCGTGGTGCAGCGGCTGCTCGGGGTCGAGGGCGTCCGGCACCGAGCCCATCAGCTGGCGGGCGGTGCGGCCGATGAACCGCTCGCGCAACGTCGCCTGGCGGTAGGCGTCGGCGGCGCCGCGGAACAAAAACAGCGCGATGATGAGCTCCCAGATGCCGCCGAAGTCGCCGTCGCGGAACAACAGCCACACTCCGAAGCCGCCGAGCGCCACCGCGAAGCCCTGACCGGTGCGGGCCGCCCAGCGGGTGGCCGCGTGTGGGCGGCCGGTCACCGCCCACAGGATCGACCGCAGCAGCCGGCCGCCGTCGAGCGGGAACGCCGGCACGAGGTTGATCACCCCCAACCCGACGGTGAGCACGCCCACGTACAGCGTGACGGCGGCGTAGGCGCCGGCGTCCGGCCCGATCTCGTATGCCAGCAGCAGTGCGGCGCCCAGCGTCAGGCTCAGGAAGGGTCCGGCCCCGACGATGATGAGCTCGTCGCGGGCGCGGGGGGCCTCCCGCGTGGACTCCGTGACCCCGCCGAGCATGAACAGGGTCACGCTGGCCACCGGCACGCCCCGGTCGAGGCTCGTGTGGGCGTGCCCCAGCTCGTGGAGCAGGACGCCGGCGAAGAACAGGACGGCGGCGATGATCGCGGCCGTGGCCACCACCCCGGTGCTGCCCTGCAGGGTCTGGCCCCCGTCCATGGCCCGGTAGAACAGCCAGCTGGCCAGCGCGGCGATGATGGCCCACGACCAGTCGACCCGCACCGGCACCCCGCGATAGCGGAACAGCGTCACCGACCGCGGAAAGCTGCGGGACTTGGGGGCTGTGGCGACCTCAGGACTCATGAACGCTCATGATACGCCGCCCGCCGGGGGCGGGTTCGGGGGGTCGGGGCGGGGTCGGGGCTGGTGGGGGACCCCCCATCGTGGCCCGTGCGCGGCGGGCGGGACGGCCTGTCAGCGGTGGGGGCGGGATTCGAACCCGCGAGCGGTGTGAACCGCTACCCGCACTCCAAGCGGGCGCACTAGGCCGGACTATGCGACCCCACCTCGCGGCGGCGATCGGCCACCGACGGCCACAGCGTATCGGCGGTGCCCGAGGCCGTCTCCCGCTACGGTTGCGCCTCGGTGGAGGGCCGCACGGGCACAGGAGCGAAAGGGGCGCGCGTGACCGACCGCCATCGTCTGTTCGTCGCGCTGCCGGTGCCGGCATGGGTACGCGACGACCTGGAGGCCGCCGTGGCGCCGCTGCGCGAGGCCGAACCGGACCTGCGCTGGGTCACGCCGTCGAGCTGGCATCTGACGGTGGCCTTCCTCGGCGGGGTGCCCGGCGAGGAGGTGTCACAGATCGCCGGCGCGCTGGCCGGGGCGGTGGCGCCCGGGCCGAATCCGACGATCGGTCTGACCGGCACGGCGGGCACGTTCGGTGGCCGGGTGCTGTGGGCGGCGGTCGGCCACAGCGAGGACCTCGACGAGCTCGCCAC
Organism: uncultured Actinomycetota bacterium; assembly: GCA_964418395.1. GTDB lineage: Bacteria > Actinomycetota > Nitriliruptoria > Euzebyales > Egibacteraceae > QS-5-72-10. Next base: position 219 of record CAYQMQ010000292.1, on the reverse strand, counting down.
CGCCGTTCGCGCCAGCTTGGAGCCGCTCGGCTATGTCGACGACAAGCCGTTCCACGCCCATCTGACCCTCGCGCGCGCGCCGAAGGACGGCAAGATCCCCAACCGGCTGGCCGACTCGTTCGAGGGCCCGTCAACCACTTGGCGCGTGGATCAGGTCCACTTGATGCGCTCCCGCCCCGGCCCGGAGGGTTCCCGCTACGACACGGTGGCCAGCTGGCC
>CAYQMQ010000291.1:0-3109 GCA_964418395.1 uncultured Actinomycetota bacterium | reverse complement strand
TGATCTCGTTGACGAAGACGGTGTCTTCCTCGTCGAGGTAGAAGAAGTCGACGCGCGCCATCCCTCGAGCGCCGAGGCCGGCGAACGCCTCGCGGGCGAAGTGGCGACACCGCTCGCTGATGGAGTCCGGCACCGGCGCCGGGCAGGTCAGCTGCACCGGCGAGAGATACTTGGCGTCGAAGTCGTAGTACTCCCCGGTGTGGACGAGCTCGCCGGGCGGGCTGACCTCGGGAGCCTCGTTGCCGAGCACGCCGCACTCGACCTCGCGGGCATCGGACAGCGCCTGCTCGATGAGGGCGACCCGGTCGTAGCCGAACGCGTCCTCGAGGCCGGCGCGCAGCTCCTCGCGGTCGTCGCACCGCCGCACCCCGATCGATGAGCCCTGACGCGACGGCTTGGTGAACACCGGCAGGCCGGGGTCCAGCGCGACGCGGTCGAGAACGTCGTCGGGCCGGGTCTCCCACTCGAAGCGTTCCGCGGTCGCATACGGCAGCACCGGCAGTCCCCGGCTGGTGAACACCGCCTTCATCTGGCGTTTGTCCATGCCGATGGCGCTGGAGGCGACGTCCGCGCCCACATAGGGGATGCCAGCGGTGGCAAGCAGTCCCTGGACCGTCCCGTCCTCCCCGTTGGGCCCGTGCAGCACAGGGAAGGCGACGTCCACCGGGCCGAGATCCTCGGTGGCGGTGACCGACTCGTCGCGGTCTTCGACGACCAGCACGCGCGTCTGGCCGCGGTTGGGGATCAGGGCCACGGTGCGACCGCGATCGTCGACCTCCGGCAACGGCGCGTCGCCGGTGGCCTGGGGGACGGTCTCGGCGAACGTCCACCGGCCCTCGCGGGTGATGCCCACGCAGACCGGCTCGTGGCCGCCCTTGCGCAGGGCCTCGTCGACGTTGGCGGCGGACAGACAGGAGATCGCGTGCTCGCTCGACCGGCCTCCGAACAGCAGCAGGACGCGGCTCATGGCATCGCTCCGATTCCGTAGAACTCCGGCTTGGGGTCACGGCCCATCAGCGACCGGGACATCTGACGAGCGTCCAGCCCCTCATGGCACACCTTGACCACGTGCTCGATGATCGGCATCTCCACGCCGTGCTCGGCGGCCAGCTCGGCGATCGCCCGCGAGGACCGCACCCCCTCGGCGACCATGTTCATGTCCGCGATGATCTCCGACAGCGGGTGGCCCCGGCCGAGCTGCTCACCGACCGAGCGGTTGCGTGAGTGAGGGCTGTGACAGGTGGCCACCAGATCGCCTAAGCCAGCCAGCCCGCTGAACGTCAGCGGGTTGCCGCCCTGAGCCAGGCCCAGGCGGCTGAGCTCGGCCAAGCCACGGGTGATGAGCATCGCCTTGGTGTTCTCGCCGTAGCGCAGGCCGTCGGCGACGCCGGCGGCGATGGCGATGGCGTTCTTGACCGCCCCGCCGAGCTCGACGCCGACCACGTCCGGGTTGGTGTAGACCCGGAAGTAGTCGGTGTGGCTCATCGCCTGCACCCGCTTGACCACTTTGGTCTCGGGCCCGGCCACCACCGCGGCGCTGGGCATGCGGGCAGCGCACTCGAGCGCGAGGTTCGGCCCGGACAGCACCACCACGTGGCTGTAGGGCACGTCCAGCACCTCGCGGATGATCTGCGAGGCCCGCATGCGGGTGTCGGTCTCGATCCCCTTGATGAGGCTCGCAAAGATCGCATCGCGCGGCATCAGGTCGCCCCAGGTCTCCAGCTGGGCGCGCAGCACCTGGCTGGGCACCGCGATGACCACCACCTCGGCGCCGTCCACCGCCTCGGCCGCATCGGTGGTAGCCCAGACCGACTCGGGGAGTGCGTGATCGCCGAGGTAGTCCGGGTTGCGGTGACGGGTGGTGATGGCCTCGGCGACCTCGGCCCGCCGCGACCACATGCGCACCGACTCGCCGGCTTCGGCACAGATCTGCGCGAACGCCGTGCCCCACGAGCCCGCACCCATCACCGTCACGGTGCCCATCGATCCTCCTTGTGTTGGTGGGTGGCGGCGCGAGCGACGGCGAGTCTAGTCCCAGCGGCGACATAGCATCCCTGCAGCGATGGCTTCCGATCCGGTGACCGCCCTGGTGCCGCTCAAGGCGTTGGAGGCGGCCAAGACCCGGCTGGCGCCGGCGCTGACGCCCGCCGCCCGCCGCGACCTCGCCGCGCGCATGGCAGCGGCGGTGTGCGACGCCTGTCTCGCCTCACCGGCCATCGCCTCGGTCGTGCTGCTCGCCGGCGACGAGGCCGCCGCCAGCGTCGCAGCCGGGCGCGACGTGATCGTGCGGCGCTCGCCGCCCGGCCTGGGCGCCGCGCTGGCCGACGCCGACGCCGCCTGGGCCGACGCCGCGGCCACGCTCGTGGTCGCCGCCGATCTGCCGGGTGTGGGCTCGGGCGAGCTCACGGCGCTGGTCGCCGCGGCTGGCGACGGGCCCGCCGTAGTGATGGCACCGACCGTCGACGGCGGCACCGGCGCCTTGCTGCGCCGCCCGCCACAGGCGATCGCTGCGGCCTTCGGACACAACTCAGCCGCCGCGCACCAGCGGGCGGCAACCGAGGCGGGCGTTCGCCTGGTGCGCTGGTGGTCGCCGACGCTCGGGCACGACGTCGACGAGCCCGGCGACCTGCCCCGCGTCGCGCGACTGCGGTGGCGGCCTGGCCCGGTAGGCTGCCCGCCGCAGACGAGCGAGGAGGCCACCTGACCATGCCGCAGGGCACCGTCAAGCACTTCGACGCCGACACCGCGACCGGCACGGTGCTGCTGGACGACGAGACCGAGGTCGTGGTCGACGCCGAGACGTTCGCGGCCTCGGGCCTGCAAGAGCTGCGGATCGGTCAGCGTGTGCGCCTGGAGCTCGCTGAGCCCCCGGGCAGCGAGCCCACCAACACCGAGCCGTTCCACGCGGCTCGGATCGGCTTGATCAGCATCTGACCGGGGCGCAGGCCGGACCGGAACGGGTCAGCGGCCGGACTTCTTCGCCGCCTTCTTCGCCGCTTTCTTGGTGCCTTTGGCCGACTTCTTGGCGGTCGCCTTGCCCGCTGTGGCTGCCTTCTTGCCGGCCGCCTTCTTGCCGGCCGCCTTCTTGCCGGCCGCCTTCTTGCCGGCC
>CAYQMQ010000290.1:0-3146 GCA_964418395.1 uncultured Actinomycetota bacterium | reverse complement strand
TCGGTGAACACCGCCTTCGCCCAGGTCGGGCTGTTGGTGGGCATGGACCGCGTGCAGGACCTCACCGATCGTCTGGGCATCAGCGAGCGCGCCTACGTCGGCCGGAACGGCAAGGTGCAGCAGAACCCGTCCATCGCGTTGGGCGGGCTCAGTCGGGGCGTCTCCCCGCTGGAGATGGCCTCGGCCTACGGCGCCTTCGCCAACAACGGCCGGCACGTGAGCCCGTACGTCATCGCGAAGGTGGAAGACCGTCACGGCAACGTGATCTACGAGGCCGACCCCGAGGGCGAGCAGGCGCTCGAACCGGCGCTCGCCGCCGAGATGACCGAGGTGCTGCGCGGGGTGGTCACCCGGGGCACCGGCACGGCCGCGGCGATCGGCGGGTGGCCGGTGGCCGGCAAGACCGGCACCACCCAGCGCAATCGCGATGTCTGGTTCGTGGGCTACACCCCGGTGCTGTCCACCGCGGTGTGGATCGGCCATCCCGACGAGGACGTGACGCTGTACGGCCTGTCCTCCGGGGGCACCGCCGCGCCCCTGTGGCGTCAGTTCATGAGCCGGGCTTTGCAGGGCCGAGAGCCCGCCGCCTACCCCGAGCCCGAATCGCGCACGATCACCGCGGCGAGCGAGGAGGTCGAGGTTCCCGACGTGCGGGGGATCTCAGAGGGGGAAGCCACCTCACAGCTGACCCGCGGGGGGCTCGTGACCGACACGGTGCGGACGTACAGCCAGGCACGGCCCGGCACGACCGTGTGGCAGTCGCCGAGCCCGGGGACCACGGCCTCGTTCGGTGAGACCGTGCGCGTGGGCATCTCGATCGGGCCGGAACCCGCCCCGGAACCAACCCCGGAGCCCTCGCCTGATCCCGATCCGCCGGCATCCGACGGCTCCGGCGGCGACGGCTCCGATGACGGGGGCGACGGCGAAAGCGATGACGACGCGGACACCGGCGGCTCAGGCGACGGCGGCGAGGACGCGGACACCACCGGCGACGACGCGAGCGGCGACGGCGGCGACGCCGACACGGGCGGCGACAGCCCCGGAAATTCCGGCGACGCGCCCGGCAAGGCCGACGGCGCCAGCGAGGACGGCTGACCGCGCGATCACTCCCCGCCGCTGCCGGTCCGCTCCGGCCAAGTCACATCGACTGGATCAGCTTGGCCACCCGGTCGTCCTCGCTGCGGAACGGATCCTTGCACAACACCGTGCGCTGGGCCTGGTCGTTGAGCTTGAGGTGGACCCAGTCGACGGTGAAGTCCCGGCGCTTGCGCTTGGCCGCGCGGATGAACTCGCCCCGCAGCTTCGCCCGGGTGCTGTCCGGCGGCTCGGCGACGGCGTGGTCGATCTCGGCGTCGTCGATGACCCGGTCCACCTTGCCGCGCTGCTGGAGCAGGTAGTGCAAGCCCCGCTGGCGGTCGACGTTGTGGAACTGCAGATCCAGCATCGACACCTTCGGGTGCGACAGCGGCAGCTGGTGGCGCTGGCGGAAGTCCTCGACCATCTGGTACTTGGCCACCCAGTCCACCGTGCGCGACAGCTTCATCGGGTCGTCGGCCAGCATCTGCAGCGCGTGACCCCACGCGTCCAGCACCCGCTCGCTCTCCGGGTCCGGCCCGCGGTTCTCGACGAACTGCGACACCCGCTCGTAGTAGGCCTGCTGGATCTCCAGGGCGCTCATCTCCCGGCCCCCGGCCAGGCGCACGCGTCGCTGGCACGTCATGTCGTGGCTGATCTCGCGGATCGCGCGGATCGGGTTGTCCAGCGTCAGGTCGCGCATGACCGCACCGGCTTCGATCATGCGCAGCAGCAGATCGGTCGTGGCGACCTTCAGCCAGGTGGCGTACTCGCTCATGTTCGAGTCGCCCACGATCACGTGCAGCCGCCGGAACCGCTCGGCGTCGGCGTGGGGCTCGTCGCGGCTGTTGATGATCGGCCGGCTGCGCGTGGTCGCCGAGGACAGTCCCTCCCAGATGTGCTCGGCCCGCTGGCTGATCGCGTACACCGCCCCGCGCGGCGTGGCCAGCACCTTGCCGGCGCCGGAGAAGATCTGGCGGGTCACCAGGAACGGGATGAGGGTGTCGGCCAGCCGCTGGAACTCGCCGACGCGGGCCACCAGGTAGTTCTCGTGGCTGCCGTAGGAGTTGCCGGCGCTGTCGGTGTTGTTCTTCAGCAGGGTGATCCGCCCGGCGATGCCCTCCTCAGCCAGGCGCTGCTCGGCCTGTTCGACCAGCCCCTCCAGGATCCGCTCGCCCGCCTTGTCGTGGGCGACGACCGAGCGCACGCTGTCGCACTCGGGGGTGGCGTACTCCGGATGGGAGCCCACGTCCAGATACAGGCGGGCGCCGTTCTCCAGGAACACGTTCGACGATCGGCCCCAGCTGACCACCCGCCGGAACAGGTACCGCGCCACTTCGTCGGGCGACAGGCGCCGCTGGCCCCGGAAGGTGCAGGTGACCCCGTATTCGACCTCGAGCCCGAAGATCCGGCGGTCCATCCTGGTCCTTCCGTGACGGGGGACACCAAGTGTAGGGGCCGCCGGCCACCCGGTGCCCCGGTGACTGCCACGGTGGGCGCGTGTTCTCGCTGATCGACCGGCTGCTGCGCCGTCATCCGGTGCTGCTGGCGGCGCTCGTGGGCGCCGGCGTGCTCGCCATCGCCGTGGCCCGCCTGTTCGGCGAGCTCGGCGGCCAGCCGCCGGTGCGGTGCGACGAGCCGATCGCCTGGGAGGAGGCCGCCGAGGCGATCGGCCACTCAGCGGCCGTGGTCGGCCCCGCGGTGGAGGTCACCCGCGCCGAGGATGTGGGCGGCCAGCCCACCTTCATCAACCTCGGCGCGCCTCACCCCGAGCAGCCCCGTTTCGACGTGGTGGTCTACGCCGACGTCGCCACCCGGTTCGACGAGCCTCTGGCCGACCTGGCCGGCGAGACGGTGTGTGCCGTGGGCGAGGTGCGCGAGCGCGACGGCGTGCCACAGACGATCATCGACGCGCCACCGCAGCTGATGCGGCTCGAGTGAGGCACCTCGTCAAGCTCCAGGCGACGGCCCGCCCGGTGGTCAGGCCGCCAGGATGTCGGTCACCCGCTGGGAGGGAAGGCGGAAGAACTTGCGGCGGCCGCGCCGCCGGTCCAGCCCGGCGATCTCCAGCT
>CAYQMQ010000289.1:0-3162 GCA_964418395.1 uncultured Actinomycetota bacterium | reverse complement strand
GATGACCGTCTCGCTGTGCCCGACCAGGAGTCCTTCCATGGCTGAAAACCCCGACGAGCTGCTGCGCCGCGCCGCCGCCCACCCGCATGCCGGCCCCGACCTCGACCGGTTGCGGGCCCGAGCGGCCCGGCGCCGCCGGCTGCGCCGCACCGGCGCCGCGTTGAGTGTGGTGGCGGTGCTCGGGGTGGGATCGGCTGCCGCCGTCACGCTGTCCGCTCCGGGCGATGACGAGGTCTCCCTGCAGGACCCCGCGGCTCCCGAGGCCAGTCCCACGCCCGAGCCGACGCCGGCACCGCTGGACGACGCCGACGACGATCTCGTCCCCGAAACCGACGCCTTCCCCGGTGAGGGTTCCGATCCGGACGATCCCGAGACGGACGAGGACGACGAGCCGCCCTTCTACGCCAACACCGAGCCCGACGAGCGGCCGGCGGCCCCCGACCAGGAGATGGCGGTGCTGTCCCAGGTCCGTGTGGGCGTCCACGACGGCTACGACCGGGTGGTCTGGGAGTTCTCCGAAGGCGACCGGCCACGGGTCCGGGTGGAGTATGTCGATCAGCCCCGCCAGCCCGGCAGCGGCGATCCCGTCGACGTCGCCGGCGGCGCCTACCTGCGGCTGATCGCCGAGTTCGCCACCGACCGCGGCGCCGAGCTGTATGCGCCCGACGCCCAGCCTTACGACGGGCCGCGGCGTCTCGACGGCGGCACGGCCCAGGCCGTTCAAGAGGTGGTCTCCCTGGGCGACTTCGAGGCGAACATGCAATGGGCGGTGGGGGTGGATCAACAGCGGCCCTTCCGGATGCGCGTGCTGGAGAGTCCGCTGCGGATCGTGGTGGACGTCCGCCACCGGTGAGCGACGGCCGTATGCTTTGGGCATGGCGGATGGTCACGTTCTCGACCGGGTGCGCGAGCACATCACGGTCAGCCCCCTGCGGCCCCTGCTGGCCGAGGGCGAGCAGGTCACGGCCCGCTTGCACGTGCGCGATCCCGAGAGCGGACGCCGCGGAATCGTGGCGGTCACCCCCTCGCGGTGCGTGGTGCACTGGGGGCTGCGGCACGCGGCGCGGGTGATCCCGTGGGAGGAGCTGACCGGCTGGCGGATGGCCGAGCAGGCGCGGGGCGGGCCGCTGTTGCGGCTGTCCACCCGCGACGACGAGCTGGCGGTGCAGATTCCGGCCTCGTCCCGCGCCCGCATGCGCAAGGCGTCGATGCTGCTCGCCGCCTTCCGCCGTCACGCACCCGTCGACGCTCGGGGCCCGCAGCGCTCACCGGACACCATGGACCTGCGCACCGAGCGCCGCGGGTTGCGCGGGCACACCCGCCGGCTGGTGGTGACGGTCCTCGGTGTGCTGGTCATCCTCCTGGGTGCGCTGTTCGCGTCCCCGTTCGTGCCCGGCCCCGGGGCGCTGACCTTCCTGGCTGGCCTGGCCATCCTCGCTCGTGAGTACGACTGGGCCAGCGACATCCACCAGTGGTTCGAGGGCCAGATCGAGCGCGTGTGGGAGTGGCGGCGCCGACGGCGCCGCCGGCGCCAGGCCGACCGCGCACAGGAGCCACAGCCCCGCCGCTGACGTCATCGCGGGTGGCGTGGTGGCAGCTGGCGTGGTGGCAGGGGTCAGGCCGACCGCGGCTCAGCCCGGCAGCGGCTCGACGGCACAGCCCAGCCGGTCGCGGGGCCCGATCGTCACGCCCGCGGCGACGCGCGGCTCCGAGCCCGCCGCCCGCAGCCGGAACGAGCGCACCACCGTGGCGACGGCGATCACCAGCTCGGCGCGGGCGAAATGGACCCCGATGCAGGCGCGGGGGCCGGCCCCGAACGGCAGGTAGGCGTAGCGGTCGAGTTCAGCAGCCGCCGCTGGCGCGAACCGCTCGGGGCGGAACTCCCGCGGGTCGGTCCACACCTTCGGGTTGCGGTGGATGCCCCAGATGCTGACCGCCACGATCCGGCCCGCCGGGATCGGGTGACCCCGGAAGCTGTCATCCGTGGTGGCCCGCCGGGGCAGCGTGTGCGCGGGCGGATAGAGGCGCAGCGCCTCGTCGACGACCTGCCCCGTGTAGGCCAGCGCCTCCAGATCGACCGCCGATGGCGGGCGATCCCCGAGCACGTGATGGACCTCGCCGCGGACGCGGTCCTGAACCGCCTCGTGGCGGCCGATCAGGTCCAGGGTGAAGGCCAGCGCGCTGGCAACGGTCTCATGGCCGGCGACCAAGAAGATCATCGCCTCATCGCGGACGGCGTCGGCGTCCAGGCCCGCGCCCGTCTCGGGGTCGCTGGCCTCCACGAGCCGTCCGAGAAGGTCGTCCGCCTGCGAGGACCGACCCTGGCGCTTGGCCACCAGCCGGTCGACGAGCGCCCGCAGATCGCGGCTCGCCCGCGCCGCCGCCCGGTTGGCAGGGGTGGGGGATGCCGCCGGCAGCCGCACCGGGGCAAGGCCCCGCCGGGCCGCGTGCTCGTTCAGCAGCGGCACGGCCGAAGCGATCACGGGGCCGGCCGACGCCAGATCGTCGCCGAAGAGCGCACCGCCCAGCACGTCCAGGGCGAACGACATCGCCTCGCCGTAGAGGTCGGCGTCGCCCTGTCGGGCGGTCTCGGACCGCAACGCCTCCGCCAGGCACTGGGCGCGTCCGCTCATCAGCGGGACGTAGGCGGCCACGCGCCGTTTGGTGAACAGCGGCTGCAGCATGCGGCGGTGGCGCCGCCAGCGCTCGGCCCCGTTGGTGGCCAAGCCGTCGCCGAAGGCGCGCCGAACCTCGGTGAAGGCGGGCGCATCCTTGACGTAGCCACCCGAGGTCCCCGACAGGACGTGCCGGGCCCCCTCCGGGTCGAAGATCGCGTCGAACTCGAAGCCCAGCCGCGGCGGGCCGATGCGGAAGCGGACGAGATCCCCGTGGGTCCGCATGGCCCGCTCGTACGTGCCCAGCTGGTCGCGTTGCAGGTCCCGGGCGGAACCCAGCAGCAGCGAGCCCGACGCGAGCGGGGCGCCGGTCTCCACGCGTGCGGTCATGCGGGCAGAGTACGCTGCTTGGCATGCAGCCGGTGCGACGCCGTGACGTGGACGTGGCGGCGGGCCGGTTGTCGTGGTTGGAGGCGGGCGCCGGCGCGCCCGTGGTGCTGCTGCACGGCATCCCGACGGGCGCCGAGCTGTGGCGCGACTTCCTGGT
>CAYQMQ010000288.1:0-3166 GCA_964418395.1 uncultured Actinomycetota bacterium | reverse complement strand
GAGCAGGTGCCCGACGTGGCCAGCGTGGTGGTGCCCGTCGGCGGTGGCGGGCTCATCGCGGGAGTGGCCACCGCCATCAAGGAACGCCGGCCGGAGTGCCGCGTGGTCGGCGTGCAAGCCGCCGGTGCTGCCCCGCTACCCGGCTCGCTGGCCGCCGGCCGGGTGGTCCCCGTGGACTCGGTGTCGACCATCGCCGATGGCATCGCCGTCAAGCGGCCCGGCGAGCTGGCCTTCGCTCACATCCGCGACCGGGTCGACGAGGTGGTCACCGTCGGCGATGACGCCATCGTCCGCGCGGCGCTGATGTTGGTGGAACGGGCCAAGCAGGTCGTCGAACCCGCGGGGGTGGCCGGATTGTCGGCGATTCTCGACGGCGGCCTCGAGCTGCCCGAACCGTGCGTGGCGCTGTTGTGCGGCGGCAACGTGGACCCGCTGCTCCTGGTGCGGCTGTTGCAGTCCGGCATGGGCGAAGAAGGGCGCTACTTCGCGCTGCGCACGCGACTCGACGATCGCCCCGGGGCCCTGTCCGCGCTGCTCGGCCATGTCGCGGCCCAGGACGCCAACGTCGTCGCGATCAACCACCATCGGCTCGGCACCCGCCTCGACCTGCGCGAGGTCGAAGTGGCCCTCGAGGTCGAGACGCGCGGACCCGACCACATCCGCGCGCTCACCCAAGCGCTGGTGGACGCTGGCTACTCGGTGCGCTGAGGAGGTCAGGAGGCCTCGGCGGTGGCCGCCTTCTCCGGGGGCAGCTCCGGCACCAGGTCGCGGTAGTGCCGCAGGAAGCGGTTCAGCCGCCGGCGCATGTCCCGGACGGCCGTGGCCGACTCGTGCAGCGCCTCGACGCCGGCGTCGGTGATCGCGTACACGCGCCGGGCGGGACCGAAGTCACCGTGCTCCCAGGACGAGGTGACCAGCCCCTCTTCTTCCATCGCCCGAAGGGCGCGGTACAGCCCGCCGGGATCGGCGCTGCCGTAACCCCGCTCCGACAGCTCGGCGAGCAGCTCGTAGCCATGTCGTGGCCCTTCGGTGAGCAGCAGCAGCGCGCACGAGCGCAGATAGGTGCCGCGCGCGCTAAATGTGATCTCCGCTACGGTGTCAGTAGCCATACTGCGGGTCCTTTGTCTTTTGCGTTCGATGGCACGGCGGCTCCGGGCCCCACCGGAATTTCTCGGCTCCGGGCCCCGGCTCTGGGCCCCGCCGGAATTCCTCCCCCGGATGGACCCACCGCGAACGTTCCCGATCGGACGGGGGTCCCTGTCCCTGCCACTGGCCGCCCCCTCTCCGCCGGACGCCGATACTGGTCGCGGCGGGCTGGCGTCCGGTGCACTCCAGTCTAGCGTTGTGGCGGTGGCCATCTAGGTGTTGTTCGCAACCGAGTGCGTAAGGAGCGCCCATGCCGATCCCGTCACCCGCCCCCGGCACGGTGGACGCGCTGGCCGCCGAGTTCCTGTCGGTGCTGCAGGACCACGAGCCGGTTGCGGCGACTTCGGTGGGCCTGTACGAGCGGGCCGGGGCGCTGCCCGACCCCACCGAGGAGGCGGCGGAGGCCCATCGACGCGACCTCGGCGCTCTCGCCGAGCGAGCTCGGGCCCATGAGGTCGGCGACGACATCGGCTCGGCCATCGACCGTGACGGCTTGCTCGCGCGCATCGCGGCGCAGCGCGTGTCGCTGGACCATCAGCGCCCGCACCGGACCAACCCGATGACGATGGTGCTGGGGCTGGTGCAGGGCGTGTTCGTGCTGTTGGCGCGCGATCATCTGCCCGACGAGATCCGGGTGGCGGGGCTGCGGGAGCGCTGTGCGGCCGCGCCGGCCTATCTCGACGCGGTGCGGCGCGGGCTCGTGGCCGACGAGGTGCCGCCGCGGTGGGTGGAGCTGGCCGAGGCGACGGGCCGGGGCGCCGAGTCGCTGCTGCGTGACGTGGTGCCGTCGGCGATCGGCGGGGTGGGCGAGGAGGCGACGGCGGCGGCTGACGCGCTGGCGTCGTTCACCGCGTGGCTCGGCGACGAGCTCGCGCCAGCGGCCCGAGGCGACATCGCGGTGGGCGACGAGGCGCTGCACACGCTGGTGCGCGACGGCCACCTGGTGGAGGCCACCCCCTCGGAGGTCGCCGCCCGGGGCGAGGGGCTGTGCGCGCGCACCGACGAGCGGCTGATCGAGGCGTGCGGCCGCGAGGACTGGCAGACGGCGGTGGAAGAGGCCAAAGCCGACCACCCCGACCACGACGGCCTGCTCGGCGCCTACCGCGTGGCGTTCGACGGGATGAGCCGCGCCTGCCGCGAAGCTGACCTCGTCACCGACCCGGGCGTCGACGCGGTGGTCGAGGCCACCCCGCCGTTCCTGCGAAGCCTGCTGACCTATGCGGCCTACTTCGGGCCGGGCGAGTTCGAAGAGGGCGGCCAGGGCCGGCTGTGGGTGACGCCGCCGGCCGACACCGCGGGCCTGGTCGATCACAGCTACGCCACGATCCCCGCGATCGTGGCGCACGAGGGCTACCCCGGCCACCACCTGCAGATCACCGCGGTGGCCCGCAACCCCACCGTGATGCGGCGGCTGCGGGTCTCCACCCTCATGACCGAGGGCTGGGGTCTGTACACCGAGGAGCTGATGGCCGAGGTCGGCGCCTACGAGCCACCCGCCCGCCTCGCCCAGCTGGCGCTGACCAAGCTGCGCGCCGCGCGCATCGTCGTCGACATGGGGCTGCACACCGGCGAGATGACCGAAGAGGAGGCAGCGGACCGCCTCAGCCGGGAGGCGGGCCTGGACCCTGGCATCGCCCGCGCGGAGGTGGGCCGCTACACGATGACGCCGGCGCAGCCGTTCTCGTATCTGTACGGCGCCGAGCAGATCCGCGCGCTGCGCTCCGAGTGGCAGGCGGCCACCGGCGGCAGCCTCCGCGCGTTCCACGACGAGCTGCTGGGCTACGGCCACCTGCCGCCGTCGCTGGCCGCGCGGGGGATGCTGACGCAGGATGAGTGAGGGACGGGCGCCCCCGCCCGGGCCTCAGAGGGGAAACAAGCCCGGGCGGGGTCGGTAGCGCGGTCCCGGAAAGGGAGTGGCTAGTTCCTGCCGAGGGCCGTCATGATCTGGTCCTCGACCGAGGCGCTGATCGCGGCGGTGCCGCCGACGATCTTGACGTCACCGATGGCGTCGCGATGCTCG
>CAYQMQ010000287.1:0-3169 GCA_964418395.1 uncultured Actinomycetota bacterium | reverse complement strand
TGGCGATCCTCCACCACCACCGCCACGTTCTCGAACTGCGCCGCCAGCTCCTCCGGGATCAACGCGAGCGCCTCGTCGACCAGCTCGCTGAACTGCTCCTCGTCGATCGGTCGCATCGGCGCCTCCCGCATCCCGCTGCTTGAGTCGCTTGTTCGGGCGACTACCGCTTCGCTGCTTGAGTCGCTTGTTCGGGCGACTACCGCTTCGCTGCTTGAGTCGCTTAGCCTATGGCCGCCCTCGCCCCCGAAACGGAGCTGTCCGCGGTGCCTGACCTGCTTGTCGATCTGGCCCTGTTGGTGGGTGGGCTGGTGGCCCTGACCGTCGGCGCCGACCGGTTCGTGCTCGGCGCCGCCAGACTGTCGCTGTTGGCCTCGATCGCTCCGGTGCTGATCGGGGCGGTCGTCATCGGGTTCGGCACCAGCCTGCCGGAGCTCGCCGTGTCCGGCCTGGCTGCGGTCCGCGGCACCCAGGATCTCGCCCTGTCCAACCTGGTGGGGTCCAACACCGCGAACGTGTTGCTGGTGCTCGGGGGCGGCGCGGTGGTGCGGGCGTTGACGGTCCGCGCCGCGACGTTGCGCCGCGAGGTCCCGATCATGCTGGCCGGGGTGGGGCTGTTCGCGCTGGTGTCGGCCGACGGCAACCTCAGCCTCGTCGACGCGGTGATCCTGCTGGTCGGCGGTGCGCTGGCGCTCGGGCTGCTGGTCAGAGCGGCGGTGCGGGACCGCGACACCACCGTGGTTCCCACCGACGTCGTCGAGCCCGCCGGCGATCCGCCCAAGCTCGTGCCCACTCTTCTGCTCGCCGTGCTCGGGCTGGCGGCGGTGCTCGGCGGGGCCCACCTCGTGGTCACCGGCGCGGTGAGCCTCGCCAGCGCCGCCGGGGTGAGCGACGTCGTCGTCGGCGTCACCGTGGTGGCGGTGGGCACGAGCCTGCCGGAGCTCGTCACCGCCGTGGCCGCCGCCCGCCGAGGCGAGCCGGATCTGGTGGTCGGCAACGTGCTCGGCAGCAACCTGTTCAACGTCCTGCCGGTCGCGGGGATCGCCGCCCTGTTCGGCAGCGCCCGGCTGGCGAGCTCGTTCGGCCCCAACCTGGCCGTCATGGTCGCCGCCTGCCTGATCGCCTCCGGCCTGTTGCGCACCGGCCGGCGGCTGACGCGCGTGGAGGGCGCCGGGCTGCTGGCGCTGTTCACCGCTGCGATCGTGGCGGCGGTGCAGTTCGGTTGACCCTGACCTCCCGATCGGCGAGAAGCGCGCCGGCGGGGTGTCGCGCTATCCTCGGTCGACAACCCGCTGGCGCGGGCCGCCCGTGCGTGTTCATGGCTGGACCCACACCTGCCCGCCTCTGGTGGACGCGCCGAACCACCTCTAGCCCGGCGGTACGCGAGAACCGACGCGACCGGCCGCGACCCGAAAGGCTTGCCCATGGCCGTCAGGATGCGCCTTCGCCGCGAAGGCAAAAAGAAGGAGCCCAACTACCGCATCGTGGTCACCGATTCGCGCTCGCCGCGCGACGGTCGGTTCCTCGAGGACCTTGGCTTCTACCAGCCGCTGGCGGAGCCCTCAGCCATCAAGCTCAACCACGATCGTGCGCTGGAGTGGCTGCGGCACGGCGCCCAGCCCAGCGACGCGGTCAAGAACCTGTTGCGCATCGAAGGGGTGTGGGAGTCGTTCCGTCCGGGCGAGGCCGACGCCGAGGCTGAGCGCCGCCAGCGCCGCTCCCAGCGGCGAGCGGAAAAGGCCGCGGCCCGTCAACCTTCCGGTGAGACAGCGAGCCCAACCGCGTCCGAACCGCCTGCGGCCGCCGAGTCCGCAGAAGCCGCCGAGGAGCCCGCGGCTGCCGAGGGGTCCGCTCCAGCCCAAGACCCCGCAGCCACCGAGCAGGCCGCTCCGAACGGCGGCGGCGACACCGAATCCGGCAGCGAAGCCGCCACCGGCGAAGCCCAGGACACGGAGGACACGCAGTCGTGATGTCGCGCGAGGTTCTCGAGTACATCGCCACCAACCTTGTCGACAAGCCCGACGAGGTCCGCATCGACGAGGCCTCCGACAACGGGGACACCGTTCTGGAGCTTCGGGTCGACCCCGACGACATGGGCAAGATCATCGGCAAGCGCGGCCGCACCGCCAAGGCCATCCGGGCGATGGTGAAGGCGGCCTCCACGCGCGACGGATCCCCCGGGAACGTCGAGATCGTCGAGTAGCGCTGCTGCCGTGGCACGCGAGGGCGCCTCGGTACGGCTCGGGATGGTCGGCCCGGCTCACGGCGTGCGGGGCGAGGTGATCGTCCATCCCGACGCCGACCTCGCCGAGCTCCTCCAACCCGGCCTCGTATGCCGTCGCGAGGATGGCCCACCCCTCGAAATCGTTGATGTGCGGGAACACAAGCAACGCACCCTCGTGGCCTTCGCCGGCATCGATGACCGCACCGACGCCGAAGCGCTGCGTGGCGCCGTCCTGGAAGTTGATCGGGCCGACGTCGACACCGACGAGGCCACCCTGTGGGTCGATGCCCTGCTGGGGGTCGAGGTCGTCGACCACGACGGCGAGCTCGTGGGCATGGTCGAGCGAGTCGATGACGGGCCCGCCCACGACTGGCTGGTCGTTGCCCGCCCCGACGGCGGTGAGTTGCTGGTGCCGCTCACCGATGAGCTTGTCGACGTCGACCAGGAGACCCCCCGCATTGCCGTCCGCGCGTTGCCCGGTTTGTTGGACGACGACTGGGTGTGAGCGGTGAGCGACTCGGGCGACGCGGCGCCGGCGATCGACGTGCTGTCGATATTCCCCGAGTTCTTCCAGGGGCCGCTGGATACGTCACTGCTGGGCAAGGCGCGCGAGGCCGGCCGGCTGATGGTGACCGTCCACGACGTCCGGGAGTGGGCCCGCGACCGTCATCGCAGCGTGGACGACGAGCCCTACGGCGGCGGCGCCGGCATGGTCATGAAGCCCGAGCCGTTCATCGAGGCGGTCGAGGCGCGCTACGGCAGTCTGGCTGCGCGGCCGCGCACCGTGGTGCTCACGCCGAGGGGCCGGCGCCTCGACCAGCACCTGGTGGCCGAGCTCGCCCGGGAACCGGCGCTGTTGCTGGTGTGCGGTCGTTACGAGGGCATCGACGAGCGCGTCCACCAGCTGTTGGCCCACGACGAGGTCTCGATCGGCGACTACGTGCTCGC
>CAYQMQ010000286.1:0-3180 GCA_964418395.1 uncultured Actinomycetota bacterium | reverse complement strand
GCGCCGTCGAAGTGGCGCGAGAACCGGTCCACGTCGATGGTGGCCGAGGTGATGATCACCTGCAGGTCGGGCCGCCGCGGCAGCAGCTGCTTGAGATAGCCCAACAGGAAGTCGATGTTGAGGCTGCGCTCGTGGGCCTCGTCCACGATGATCGTGTCGTAGGCGCGCAGCGCCGGGTCGGTGCCGGTCTCGGCCAGCAGCATCCCGTCGGTCATCAGCTTGACCAGCGTGTCCTCGCTGGTGCGGTCGCTGAAGCGGACCTTGTAGCCCACCTGCTCGCCGACGGACGAGCCGACCTCGTGGGCCAGGCGGGCGGCCACCGAGCTGGCGGCGATCCGCCGCGGCTGGGTGTGGCCGACGCAGCCGCGCACCCCGCGGCCGAGCTCGAGGCACAGCTTGGGCAGCTGGGTGGTCTTGCCCGACCCGGTCTCGCCGGCCACCACCACCACCTGGGAGCTGCGCAGCGCGGCGAGCAGCTCGGCGCGGGCGCCGGTGATCGGCAGCTCGGGCGGGTAGGTCAGCTCGGGCACCGAGGCGCGCCGTCGCGCGACGCGAGCCTCGGCGGCGGCGATCTCGTCGGCGACGTCGGCGAGCGCGGCGCGTCGCGCCTCGTCGTCGGTGCGCTTGCGGGCGCGGTCGATGCGCCGGCGCAGCCGTCGTTCGTCTCGCAGCGTCAGGTCCGACAGGCGGGCGCGCAGCTCACGGATCGACGGGGACGGCATCGGTGCCCCACTGTAAGCCCGCGGTGCCCGACAACCCGGTCACGCGGCCACGTGGACAGGAGTGCTCCAGGCCGAAAGAATGGGCCGGGTCCGAACTCGACCCCTGCGAGGAGGGGCGCGTGACCGCGCAGCTCGACACGCTACGCCGCATTGCGATCGTCAACCGCGGCGAGCCGGCGCTGCGGGCGATCCACGCGGTGCGAGAGCTCGAGCACGAGGACCCGCAGGGGCGCCAGACCGTCGCGCTGCACATCGAGTCCGAGCGCAGCGCGATGTTCGTCCGCAACGCCGACGACGCCGTGCGGATCGGGCCCGGCCCGGGCGAGACGGCCGAGGTCGAGCCCTATCTCGACTTCGACGAGCTCGAGCGGGCGCTGGTCGACAGCGGGGCGGACGCGGCCTGGGTCGGCTGGGGGTTCGTGGCCGAGGACCCCGGGTTCGCCGACCTGTGCAAGCGGCTCGGCATCACGTTCGTGGGCCCGCCCGCCGAGGTCATGCGCCGGCTGGGCAACAAGGTCGAGGCCAAGCGGCTGGCCGAGCAGGCCGGCGTCCCCGTCGCGACGTGGAGCGGCGGGCCGGTCGAGGACGTCGACGCGGCCCGCGAGCACGCCGAGCGGATCGGCTACCCCCTGGTGGTCAAGGCCGCCGCCGGCGGCGGCGGGCGCGGCATCCGGGTGGTGCGCCGCGGCGCTGACCTCGAGACCGCGTTCGATCAGGCCCGCCGGGAGGCCCAGCACGCGTTCGGCGACCCCACGGTGTTCATGGAGCCGATGGTCGCCGGCGGCCGGCACGTGGAGGTGCAGGTGGTCGCCGACGGCCACGGCGGCGTGTGGGCCGCCGGCGTCCGCGACTGCTCCACCCAGCGCCGCAACCAGAAGGTGCTGGAGGAGTCGGCCTCGCCGGTGCTGACCACCGCCCAGGAGGAGCATCTGGCGAGCTCGGCCGCCGAGCTCGCCCGCGTCGCGGGGTACTGCGGCGCCGGCACCGTCGAGTTCCTCTACGAGGTCGACGCCCAGCGGTTCGCCTTCCTCGAGGTCAACACGCGGTTGCAGGTCGAGCACACGGTGACCGAGCTGGTCACCGGCCTCGACCTCGTCAAGCTGCAGTTCCACGTGGCCGCCGGCGGCCGGCTGGAGGGCGAGCCGCCGCCTCCGCGCGGCCACGCCGTCGAGGTGCGCCTCAACGCCGAGGACGCCGAGCGCGGCTTCGCCCCGGCGCCGGGCACCATCGAGCGGCTGCAGCTGCCGGCGGGGCCGGGCGTGCGCGTGGACACCGGCGTGGCCGAGGGCGACGCCATCTCGCCGGCCTACGACTCGATGATCGCCAAGATCATGGCGTGGGCCCCGGACCGCTCCCAGGCGCTGAGCCGCCTCGGGCGCGCCCTGGGCCAGACCAGCGTCCTGATCCGGGGCGGCACCACCAACCGGGCGTTCCTGCGCGATCTCGTGGCCCACCCCGACGTGGTCGCCGGCGAGGTCGACACCGGCTGGCTGGACCGCATCACCGGCCAGACCGGCTACACGTTCCGCACCCGCGGGGACGTGGCCCTGGTCGCGGCGGCGATCGAGGCGTTCGACGCCGAGGCCGAGGTGGAGCGCAGCCGCTTCTACGCCGCCGCGGCGCGAGGGCGGCCGCAGGCGTCGACCGACACCGGGCGCCTGGTCGACCTGCGCTACGGCGGCGTCGCCTACCGCTTCGACGTCGCCCGCGCCGGGCCGGGCCGGTACCGCCTCGCCTTCGACGGGCAGCGCCTGCTGGTGGACGTGGAGCAGCTGGACCGCTTCGAGCGGCGCCTGACCATCGGCGACGAGCGCTACGCGGTGGTGTCCATCGCCCAGGGCGCCGATCGGCTCGTCGAGGTCGACGGCATCCCCCACCGGGTGTCGCAGGACGACGCCGGGATCGTGCGCGCCCCCGGCCCCGGGCTGCTGGTGGCGGTCACCGTCGACGTCGACGACGAAGTCGAGGCCGGCGCGACCGTGGCGGTGGTCGAGAGCATGAAGATGGAGACGGTGCTGGCGGCGCCGTTCACCGGCCGCGTCCGGGAGGTCGCGGCCAGCACCAACGTGCAGCTGGACACCGGCACCCCGATCGTGCGCCTCGAGCCGACCCGCGACGACGAGGAGGCCCCGGCCGCCCCGGTCGGGTTCGAGTCGCTGGTGGCGGCCTCGGCCCGCGGGCTCGCCGCCGAGCCGCCGCAACGGCGGCTGGCGATCGTCGACGCGCTGCGCCGGCTGATGCTGGGCTACGACCTGTCGGCCGACGAGGCCGGTGCGCTCGTCGCCGAGCTGAACCGGCTGAGCCCGCCGGACGCCGGCGTGGAACCCGAGCTGTTGGACGCCGAGATCGGCGTGCTGCAGATCTTCGCCGACCTCGCCTCGCTGTCGCGCAACCGCCGCATCGGCGACGAGGAGGACCGCCAGGAGGCGCGGGCCGCCCGCGAGTACCTGCACGCCTA
>CAYQMQ010000285.1:0-3183 GCA_964418395.1 uncultured Actinomycetota bacterium | reverse complement strand
GTGGGGCCCTCCACCCGGTCGATCACCCGCGGCCCGTCGTGCTCGATCTCGCGATCGACGGTCTGGCCGTCGCAGTCGGCGGTGATCGTCAGCGTCTCGGCGTAGTCGACGTCGTCGGTCAGCTCGTCGGGCACCGCCACGTCGATCTCGAGGGTGACCTCCTCACCCGGCGCGATCGGGCCGACGTCGTCCCAGGTGACGGTGAGGCCGTCGACGTCGTCGGCGGGCGGGCGCGTGTCGGTGATCTCGCTGCCGGCCGGGCCGGTGATCTCGTCGACCACGGTCACGTCGGTCAGCGTGCAGTCCCCGGTGTTGGGGATGGTGATCGTGTAGGTGAACTCGTCACCGGCCTGCACAGAGTCCTGCGAGACGTCCTTGTCCACCTCGGCCAAGGGTTCCTCGGCCGGCGGCTCTTCCTGGCCCGGCTCGACCGGCACCTCGATGTCGGGGCCGTCGAAGTCGTCCTCGAAGTCGGTGGGCTCGTCATCGCACAGCGCGTCGATCGACAGCGTCTCGGTGATCGTGCCCTCCTCAGCGTCCTCGGGCACGGCCACGTCGACCTCGAGGGTGACCTCCTCACCCGGCGCGATCGGGCCGACGTCGTCCCAGGTGACGGTGGTGCCGTCGACCTCGTCGGCCTCCGGGTCGGTGCGGGTGATCTCCAACCCATCCACGCCGCCGATCTCGTCGACCACGGTCACGTCGGTGAGGGTGCACTGCGGATCGGCGTTCGGGATCGTGATCGTGTACGTGAACGTGTCGCCAGGGGCCACCGGATCCTCGGAGATGTCCTTGCGGACGTTGTCCAGCGGGTCGGGGCAGTCCACGCCGTTGTCGGGGGTGGTGGCGCTGGCCGACAGCGGGGCGATGGCCACGTCGGTGTGGACCACGTCGTCGAGGCCCTCGGCGACGTCGATGCGGAAGAACTCCCCCTCGGCGGTCAGCGTCCCGCCGCTGCCGTTGCTCGTCAGTTCCACGTCCCCTACCGAGACGGTGGCCACGTCGAGGATGTCGAAGCTGTCGTCCACCTCGTCGGCACCGAGGCGGGCCACGACCTCGCCCTCAGGGTCGCGGATCTCCAACAGCGGCGACTCCCACTCAAGCGCACCGGCGGTCATCGCCTCCTCGGCGTTGTCGAAGCTCTCGTCCGGCCCCGGCGAGGTCACCGACAGGCGCGGCTGGCTGATCACCGCGATCTGGTAGCCCTCGATCTCGACGGCAGCCAGATCCGCGGTGGCGGTCGACCGCACCGCCTGCCCGTCAAGGTCGGGGTGGTCGACCAGGTCGATGACGCCGTTGCTGGAGACCACGTCGTCGTCGCCGCGGCCGGTCAGCGCGAGGAGGGGGCCATCGTCGTCGGGCAGCACCTCGACGCCGGCCAAGTCGGCGTTGGCGTCGCTGTAGCTCTCGACGAAGCCCGGACACCCGAGCGGGTCGTTCCCGGTCAGCGCCCGCGCGCGGGCTCGAGCGACGCTCGCGTCCAACACCGGGTTGAGCGGCAACTCCACCAGCGGGTCCGGCTCGGCGGCCTCGTCAGCGTCGGGCGGCGACACCTGCTCGGCGTGGACCAGCAGCTCCTCGAGCGGGAGGCCGAGGTCGAGGCCCTCGAGGACTCGCGCATCGAGGTTGTTGGCCACCGCGCCGGCCTCCAACTCTCCGTCCGGAGGAGGCGTTTCGTCGCTGAGTTCCTCCTCGAAGTCCTCGCTCAGGTCGTCACCGACCTCGCCGCGGGCGCGCCCGATCTCCAGGTCCAGCACCTCCGTCTCCAGCAGCGACGTCTCGTGGACGGTCACGAGATCAGCTGACACGTCGCCAGCGGGCAGGTCGGACTCCTCTTGGGCGGACGCCGACAACCCCAGGACCGCGCCCACACCGAGCGCGACGGTCAGGACGGCGACGGTCACCGTGAGGCGGAAAGTCGACAATGCGACCATTTGTGATTGCCCTTCGATCGTGGAATAGCCGATGAGCCCAACGGGCGTCGCGAGCGCACAGCAACGCCGGAGGTGCTCACGCAGTCTGGAAACGTTCCCTCGGCCGCTGTAACGCAGCACAAGGAGCGGACGTTACGGTTCGTAGCACGGATTGTCTAGTCAAGGCGGGCGCAACTACTCAACGTAACGGACGGATGCCGAAGAGCCAGGTCCCAGCGGCTACTACCAGCCGAGCTGATCGAGCCGCTCGGCGACCGGCTCGGCCCAACCCGAGCCGAAGTGGGCCACGTGCACCAGGAGGTGGTACAGCTGCAGCGCCGGGCGGCGCTCGCGCCAACCGTCAGCTAACGGCCAAGCCTCCTGGTAGGCGTGCCAAAACGCGTCGGGCAGGCCGCCGAACAGCGCGGCGAAGGCGAGCTCGAGCTCACGATCGGCGTGGTTGACCGCCGGGTCGATGAGCCAGCGTCCCGCCACCACGTTGCCCGACCACAGGTCGCCGTGGATGAGGCTGGCCGGCGGGTCGGGCGGCAACAGATCGGCCAGCGGCCCCTCGCCGGCACGTTCGAGGCGGCGGCGCAGGTCAGCGGGCAGGCCGGGGGCGTCGAGGAACGGCGCGATGCGACGGCGGAAGAAGAACGTCGGCCAGTCGGTCAGCCACCCGTTGGGTTGGGTGAGCTCGCCGATGAGGTTGTCGCGGTGCCAGCCGTAGGCCGAGGCCGTGATCGCGTGCACGGAGGCGAGGGCCGCGCCGAGCCCGGCCCAGTCCGCCGGGCCCTCGACACGCTCGAGCACCAGCCGGCGCCCGGTGGCGGCGAGCACGGCCGGCACCGGCGCCCCGGCTCGGCGCAGGGCAGCGAGCCCGTCGGCTTCGATCTCGGCGTCGTAGGGAGCATCCTTGACGACCACCGGCCGGCCGTCGGCGGTCTCGGCGTGCCACACCTGGCAGATCGAGCCACCACCGACCGGGTGCCATCGCGACCGGTCGACCAGGGCCACCGGCTCCACCGCGCCGCCTGCATCCCCAGCCGGGGTCATGGCGCCGGCGTGTCCAGCTGCTGGCGGACGTAGCCGACCACTCCGGCGGCGCCGGCGCGGGCCATGGCCACCACCCGCTGGAACTGGCCGCTGCCGCTGGCGCCGGGGTACGGGTCGGGCACGTCGCGGCTGTCGGCGCCGGCTTCGAAGTCGCGGAAACGCCGGACCTTGGCGCGGCTGGCCGCGTCCGGGGCCAGCATGCGCAGGTCCGCCT
>CAYQMQ010000284.1:0-3196 GCA_964418395.1 uncultured Actinomycetota bacterium | reverse complement strand
GACACGCTGGTCAACGCTCAGCGCACCGCCGAGCAGACCCTGGCCGACGCGAGAGCGGACGCTGACCGCATCCGCCAGCGCGCCCACGAGCAGGCCGAGCGCATCATCGCGGACGCGCAGGGGCGGGCTCGCGAGGTCGCTGAGGCCATCGAGCACGCGCTCGCTGTCCATGAGCGCTTGCGGAGCTCGATCCGGGCGGTGTTGGCCGAGCACGCCGACCTGCTGGATCGCCCCGAGCAGCTGCCCCCGACCGCAGAGACCCTCGAGCGGCTGCGACATCTCGCCGACCAGCCGGTGTCCACCAGCAGTGAGGATGGGGCAGCCACCGAGACGGAGTCGCCCGTGGGCTGGCCGGAGCCACCGACCCCTGGCGATCGGCCCGACGCCCCGACGGTTCCCTCGCGCCCCGATGAACCCGATGCGGCCGGTGACGACGCCGCCGACCGCCCTGCCTCGCCGGACCCGCCCCGGTTCGAGCCCCCGCCACCACGATGAGCATCGGGGGCTGTTGCCGTGTCCGGTCCGCGTGACAGGCCGTCCGGGCTTGCTAGCACAATCGGAATCGGTAGAGTGCGCAGGCGATCGACGACACGACGACGCCTACCGGAGGACAAGCCCTCTGGGGTGAGGGGCATCGTGGCGTTGAACCGGGTGGAACAAGACAGCCAACGACATCTGTATGGGAGCCTGCCAAGGATGGTGGTGCGGTCGTGATCGTCATCAGCATGGTGCTGGTGGTCGTGGGCTTCGTGACGCTGATGCTCGGCGTCCTCGATGTCACCGAGGAGCCGCTGAACTTCGTGTACACGTCGATCGGGGCCTGCATTCTCGCCGGCGTCTTCTTGATCGCCGGCGTGTTGCGCTCTCGGCCGTCTCGCACGGGCGCCCCGCCGTCTTCGGCGGCGGGGGGACCGGCGCCTGGGGGTGTAGCGGCCCCGAGTGGAAGCGGTCAGCAAACCGAGGCGTTGCCGCGGGATGGGGCGAGCGCACCAACGGCGCCCCCGCCGGCCCCGCCGTCCACTTCGAGTGGCCCTGAGTCGGAGACCCGACCCCTGGACTCGTGGCGTCCTCAGACGTATGGCGGCAGCCCCGGTGGTCCCACGAGCCGCCCGCCGGCGGCGCCCGGGCCGACCCGCAGCCGGTTTGCCGCGAAGCCGGCGCCGGAACCCGAGCCCGACGTCGACGACGAGCTCGAGGACGCCGGTGACGAGACCGAGGCCGAGGAGACACCGGGGGCCGAGGCCGTCGCCGACGAGGGCGCGGTCGCGGAGACGCCGCCGGCCGTGCCGAAAAAGACCGCCAAGAAGGCGGCCAAGAAAGGCGGCGCCAAAAAGGCCGGGGCCAAGAAGGCCACCAAGAAAGCCAGCACCAAAAAGAGCGCGGCGAAGAAGGGCGGCGCGAAGAAGGGCGGGGCCAAGAAGGCCACCAAGAAAGCCAGCACCAAGAAGCAGGCCCAGTCATCGGCGGCACAGGAGGGGCCCGAGACTCGTCGGATCGCCGAGGCGCTGAGCGGCGTGCAGGGCTGTGGACTGGCCAAGCACCGCAAGCTGGCCGAGCGCTTCGGCAGCTACGAGGGGCTCACCGAGGCCAGCGTCGCACAGATCGCCGAGGTGGAGGGCGTGTCTCAAGCCTTGGCGAAACGCATCCACGACCAACTCCACAGCTGACCGCGCAGCCAGCGGGATGCCCCCAGCCTTCGCCGCAGTCGTGGAGGCCGACGAGATGCGTGACTAGCGCTGGGGGCGGCGTGAATCGCGGCATGCCACGGTTTGCATCGCGGCGGCGGGCAGGGGGCGGCGTGAATCGCGGCATGCCACGGTTTGCATCGCGGCGGCCGCGAACGAGCCGGCGATGATCAGGAGGATGATCAGGAGCTGGACGAGTCAGTTACCGCATCGCCTCGATCTCGGCCTTGGACTCCGCCAGCGGGAAGCCAACGTTCTGGAACTTGCCGATCGGCTTGCCCAACGCGACGCGTTGTTGGGCGTGGGCCACCGCCTGGTCCGCGCACCACTCGGCGAGCCCGAGACACTGCGCGCCGATGTAAGCCCGCCCGGCGTTGAGGCACGCCATCGCCTCGTGGAAGCCGGCTAGCGGCCGCCGGCTCGCGCGGCGCGTTCCAGCGGGTGGCGCGCGTAGCCGTAGACGGCCATCAACCCCAGGTACAGGGGCCCCATCAACGGGCCCAGGCGCTCGGCTTGGCGGACGTGGACGCGCTCGTGGGCGAGCAGGCGCTCGTCCGGCTCGCGGGCGGCGATGATCACGTGGCCGAGGGTGCAGGCGACGAACCCGCGGCGCGCAAAGATGGTGGTGAACATCCCGCCCGCCGGCGCCGCCACCCACACGTCGCCGCGACGGCGCGGTCGCGCCCCGCTGACAGCCGCGAGAATCACCCCGGCAACGGACAACGGCGCCGCCCACCCCCACACGAGGGCGCGCCCCCAGGGCGTGGCGGGCGGTGACGGGATCCAGCGAGCCAACGCCGTCAGCGCCGCCGGCTCCCACGAGGGGGCTACCAGGCGGCCGGTGCCCAGGGCCACGCGGTCCCGGCTGCGGTCGGGCAACGGCACCGCGCCCGACACCTCCTGCGGTTGAGGGCGGTCGCCGTCGACGAAGGCCACCCGCATCCCGCCCTGGTCGCGGCGGGTCAGGACGGCGACGGCCACCGCGGCACCGGCCACGGCTACCGCAACCCCCAGCAACCCTCCCCGCGCTCGGCTCACAGCCGCTCCAGCCCGAGGCGCACCGTCGAGCCATCGGAGAACTCAACGCGGGAGGCATCCTCCGGCTCCACGCGGCTGATCTCGCGGGCGAGGGTCTCGGCAGCGATCCAGTCAGCGTGAGCCCCCAGCGCGTCCTCGGCCAGGCCACCGTCGGCGACGGCCAGCAAGCGGATGCGGTCATCGAGGGCGAGGTCATGGCGTTTGCGCAGCTCGTTCACCGCCCGGACCGTCTCGCGGGCGGCGCCCTCAGCGCGCAGCCCGTCGTCCAGCGTCACGTCCAACGCGACGGACACAGCACCGTCGCTGACGCTTTGCCACCCGCTGCGTGAGGACTCGATCACCTGCACCTGTTCCTCGGTGACCCGCACCGGCTCCCCGCCGACGGTCACCGTGGCCACGCCGCGTTCGGCGAGCTCGGCGGCGACGGCTTCGGCGTCCGCGGCCTCGATGGCGGCGGCGATCTCCTTGGTGCG
>CAYQMQ010000283.1:0-3201 GCA_964418395.1 uncultured Actinomycetota bacterium | reverse complement strand
TCCAGGCTGATCCGGTTGAAGGTCACCGCCGCGCCCTCGATCACGACCAGCCCCACCAGCGCCAACCCGGCCACCAGCCGGACCAGATACCCCGCGATGATGTCGCCGCGCTCGTCGGTCACCTCGCCGCCCTTCGTCCGGGCCCCGCGACGTGCGGGTGCCGGATGTGGATGGAGACATCGGCTGGTGGCCGCTGGGCCTTGAGCGGTGCCGGCGCGGCTCAGCGGCTTGCGCCGGCGCGGGCCCGCGATTCCCGGGAGGTCTCCGGGCGGGCGGACCCTCGTCGCCGCCGCGTGATCTGGCGCCACAACGCCACGAGCAGGAACAGAGCGGCACCGGCGGTGACGACCACGCCGGTCACCGAGAAGTCGGTGGAGCGCACCACGACGGTGCCGGCGGCGAGCTCAGTGATCTCGTCGGGGTCGGTGACGGTCACCTGGACCGGCGACGTGCCGCCGGGCGCGAGCGAGCGCACGTCGAAGCTGAGCAGCTGATCCTGGTTGGGTGCCAGCTCCACCTCGTGGGCGGGGCCGCCCTGCACCTCGTAGGCCGCGGTGCGCAGGGTCACCTTCACCTGCAGCGGGACGTCGGCGGTGGAGGTGATCCGAACCGGCAGGGTGCCCTCCTCCGCGGCGAGGGTGACCGGCGGGGTCTCGGGCAGGGTGACCGAGCCCTGCAGATCGGTGAGGAGGTCGCTGATCCCGTCGATGAGCGCCAGGCCGTCCTGGGGGCGGTCGCGGTACGCGGTCGAGGCGGCTTGCAGCAGGCGGCGGTCGAGGCGGCCGACCAGCTCCCGGCTCGGGGCGAGCAGCGCATCGAGCGAGCCCACGTCCTGGCGGGCCTCGCGCAAGGCGGCGATGTAGGCGCTCGAGAGCTCGGCGAAGCGCGCCGTAGCCGGGTAGTCCAGCGTCGCGTCGGGCACCTCGCCGCTCACCCCGGTGTCGCGGATCTCGGCGAGATCGGCCAGCTCGGCGAACGTGGCGGTCTCCAGCGCAGACAGCAGCGGGTCGATGACCGAGCCGGGCGTGGGCGTGTCCGGCGGCGGGGCGATGAGCAGGCCGCGGTCTGCCACCCCCGGCTGTTCGAGGTGCACGGTGGCGACCTCGGCGATGAGCCGGGCGGCGCGGACGGCCCCGCCGCCCGGCTCGATGTCGGTCAGGGACTGCTCGATCCACGGGTCGGGCACCAGCGCGCGCAGCGTGCCGGCCTGATCGGCTTGCAGACGGCGCACGGGCGGGGGAGTGAGCCGGGCGGGCTCGCTGATGATGTCGGACTGGCTGAGCACCACGGTCTCGGCGGCGCCCCGCAGCCGGCGCAGGGTCGGGGCGTTGATGCCGGCGGCCGGCCACAGGGTCCGGACCCTGGGACGCTGGCCGGTGACCCGCTCGATGTCGCCGGTGCGGTCGCCCACATGGCGGGTGGCTTCCTCCGCGGCGCCGTGGCGCACGAGGGCCACGAGATCGGCCCGGCCGTAGGGCAACGGGATCTGGTCGACCTCGGGCTGGCCGGCCACCTCGACGAGACGGTCGAGGACGCGGTCGGCGGCCGTGGCGACGGGGCCATCGGGACGGCCCTGGCGCACTGTGCCGCCACCGCTGACAAGGTCGGCGCCGGCTTGGAGGCGCTCGAGGGTGGCCAACGCCAGCCCGTCGGTTGCCAGCGTCACAGGTGCCTGCGGATGCCGTTCCAGCGCCTGCAGCAGCGAGGGGACGGCCTGCTGGGGGTCGACGAGCTTGCGGGCGGCGGCGACGTCGAGCCGTCCTTCGGGCAGTTCGGCGGGAGGGCCGGTCAGCGGCAGGAGCAACCCCACCCGCAACGGCTCGATCGCGTCGCGGCCGGCCACAACCGCCGCGGTGAGCGTCTCGTCGATCACCTCGCCCTCCGACTGCAGGGCGATGCGGACGGGGTGGACGGTGGCGCTGGTGCCGGTGGCGGGCAGCCCGAGCTCCTCTTGGGTCTGGCGCAGAGCCACCGTGCGGGCGCCGCGGGCGGGGACGGTGGGCAGCTCGCGGGTGGTGGCATGAACCACGCCGGTGGTGGGCTCGTTGTCCAGCGACTCGTGGAGGGCGAAGCGGGTGGTCACCGAGCTGTGGAGGGTGGTCACCACGCGCAGATCGTCGCGGTCGGTCGGGCTGTTGTTGGCCACCCGCACGTGGAGGCGCAGCGGCTCGTCGTCGGTGACCAGCGAACGCAGGCGGGGCACCGACAGGGACGGTTCACGCTCCGGATCGGTGGGGGTGAGGTCCTGCGACAGGTCCTCGCCGCCGTCCGTGCTGGGGGCGGGCTCGCCGTCGTCGGGGCTGCGGGCGGCGACCAGGGCCAGGGCCACCACCACGAGCGACACGGCCAGCGCTCGGGCCCGGTCAGCGGCGGTGTTCACGCGGGACCCCCGACAGGCTGCCCTGCCGCAGCGTGGCCACCAGCTGGCGTTCGTTGGGGTGGGTCATGCGGTCCAGGGCTTGGGCGATCGGCAACCAGGACACGAGCTCGGCCTCATCGTCGCGCTCGTGGAGATGGCCGGCCAGTGGCTCCATGACGTAGTAGTGCACGAACTTGTGGTAGCGCACCCCGTCGGGGCGCCACACGAACCAGTAGTCGATGGCCCCGAGCTCCTGGATGATGCGAGCGTAGATCCCGGTCTCCTCCCGCACCTCCCGGACCGCGGCTTGCTCCAGGGTTTCGCCTTTCTCGACCCCGCCTTTGGGCAGGGTCCACTGGCGCAGGCCGGTGGCGCTGCGGCGGGCGATCAGCAGCACCCAGCGCCCGTCGGCGCGGTCCTGGACGACCACGCCGCCGGCTGAGACGGCTCGTTTGGTGGGAAAGCTGGTCATGGTCGGGCAGCTCTGCCGCGGTCCGGCCGGGCCGCCCCGGCGGGCGGGCACGGGCCCAGCGGTGTGCTTACCGAGCAGGATAGAGCGTTAAGCCGGCCAGCCGGTGTGCCGATCCCATGAGCAAGCGGTGCGGGTCGTCGCCGCGACGCGCGGCACTGCCGCACGTGGCGGTCAGCCCGCGGCGGCCCGCGCCGTGCTCCTGGTCTCCGACCCGACAGGCCCCAGACGATGGCAGCGATCGGCGAGTACCTGCGCTACGTGGTCAACAAGGGCGGCTCGGACCTGCACCTGAAGGCGGGCGGGCCGGCGTTCGTGCGCGTGGACGGCGCCCTGAACGAGTGCAACGACCTGCCGCCGCTGACCCCTGAGG
>CAYQMQ010000282.1:0-3206 GCA_964418395.1 uncultured Actinomycetota bacterium | reverse complement strand
CTCGGCCTCACCACCCGGTCGGCCTGCGGCCACACGGTCCGCGGGATCATGAGCTGCGCCCACGCCGACGTCGGGTTGGACGAGCCGTTCGACTGCGGCCCCGACGCCGGGGCGCTGGCGACCCACGTCACCGCCCGCGGGCCCGAGATCGACCCGCACATGCCCCAGCGGCTCAACGTCGCCTTCGGTGGGTGCCCGCCGTGCCGCGAGCACGCCAAGCTCAACGATCTCGCCTTCGTCTCCACCCGCCGCGGCGACGAGCTCGGCTACGAGGTGTGGCTCGGCGGCAGCCTCGGCAAGTCCAGCCCCACGCTGGCGTTCCCCGCCGTCGACTTCGTGCCCCGCACCGACGTCATCGCGGTGTTCGAGGCGGTCCGGTGGGTGTTTGCCACGCTCGGCAAGTTCGACAAGCCCGCCAAGGCGCGGCTGAAGTTCCTCGCCCGCGACCTCGGCCAGCCGCGGCTGATCGAGCAGGTCGCCGCCGCGCTCGAGACCGCCCGCGCCCAGCACCCCCACACCCCGGCACCGGCGGCGATGTCCGAGCCCGACCACGCCGCCGCCCTCGCCCACCAGCCCCCCGGCGGCTGGCGCTCGGGCGTGCGGCCCGCCCGCGAGCCCGGCTACGCCCTTGCCACCGTGACCGTGCCGCTGGGCGATCTCGACGGCGACGACCTGCGGGCGTTGGCCGACCTGGCCGACGCGGTCGCTGACGGGCGCCTGCGCCTGACCCGCAACCAGAACATCAGCCTGAACATGGCCACCAGCGCACTGCCCGCGCTGGAGACGCGCCTGGCGGGGCTGGGGCTGTCGCTGGCCGGCGCCGACCAGGCCCGCGACGTGCGCGCCTGCACCGGCGGCCCGGTGTGCAGCCTCGCGCTGGCCCCCGCCCAGAAGGTCGCCGCCGAGCTCGCCGACAGCCCGGCGCTGGCCCGCCACGCCCACCTGCACGTGTCCGTCTCCGGCTGCCAGAACGCCTGCTCGCAACAGCAGATCGCCGACATCGGCTTCTCCGGCAGCAAGGTCACCATCGGCGGCGAGGCGGTCGTCGGCTACCAGGTGTGGATCGGCGGCGATCTGTCCACCGACCGGCTGGCGGCGGTGATCGGCCGCGTGGCCGAGCGCGACGTCGTGCCGATCACCGAGGCGCTCGTCGGCGCCTGGGAGGCGCTGGCCACCGGCCACGAGACGGTCGCCGACACCGTGGCGCGCGTGGGCCTCGAGGCGCTGCAAACCCACCTCAACGCGGTGTTCGCCGGCCGGTGGGAGCCCGGCCCCGAACCCGACGAGCCGCCGTTGCCCGACCTGCTGGGCGCCCACCGGCCGCTGGCGGTGGCCTGATGACCGGCGCCACCGACCCCACCGTCGCGAGGTTCGTGCCCGTGTGCGCGCTCAGCGAGCTCCCGCCGGGCACGGCCCGGACGGTCACCGTCGCCGGCCGGCGCGTCGCGCTGGTCAACCACGACGGGATCGTCTCCGCCGTCGACGGCGACTGCCCCCACGCCGGCGGCCCGCTCGGCGAGGGCACCCCCGGCGCCGGCTGCGTGCTGGCCTGCCCCTGGCACGGCGCCGTGTTCGACGTCCGCGACGGCGCGCCGCTGCGCGGACCCGCCCGCAAGCCGCTGCACACCTATCAGGTGCGGATGGCCGACGGCGCCGTGCAGGTCGCCGTCCCCGCCGACGAACAAGGAGCTGATGGTGCCGACGCCGTTGGCTGACGCCGTGCGGGCCGCGGACGCGACCGCCCGCGGCAAGACCGCCCAGACCCGCAGCGTGCCGCGCTACCTCGTGTCGTCGATGCTGGCCGGCGCCTACGTGGGCGTGGCGGTGGTGCTGCTGCTGTCGGTCACCGGGCCGATGGCCGTGGCCGAGGTCCCGGCCACCACGCTGGTGCAGGGCGCGGTGTTCGGCATCGCGCTGACGCTGGTGGTGTTCGCCGGCGCGGAGCTGTTCACCGGCAACGCCATGGTCATGGCCCAGGGCCGCTACGCGGGCACGGTGCGCTGGCGCGACCTCGGCGCCGTGTGGGGCCTGTCGCTGCTGGGCAACCTCGTGGGCTCGATCCTGTTCGCCGCGCTGGTGTTCGGCGGCGGCACGCTCAGCGGCGGCTCCTCCGGCGAGCTGCTGGCCGACATCGCCGCCGGCAAGGCCGCCCTCAGCGGCACCGAGCTGTTGCTGCGCTCGATCCTGTGCAACTTCCTGGTGTGCCTGGCGCTGTGGATGGCGGCGCGCACCACCAGCGACGCCGCCAAGCTCGGCGTGCTGTGGTGGGCGCTGCTGGCGTTCATCGCCTCCGGCTTCGAGCACTCGGTGGCCAACATGACGATCTTCGGGCTGGCGACCCTGGAGGGCTCGGCCACGTGGCTCGAGCTCGCCCGCAACCTGGCGTGGACGGTGCCCGGCAACGTCATCGGCGGCGGGATCCTGGTGGGGCTGGTCTACAGCTGGCTCAACGGCACCCGGCCGTCGGCCACCCCCGAGCCCGGCGACGAGAGCGAGGCGGCACCCGCCACCGAACCGGCCGACGACACCGCCGAACCCGAGCCGGTCCTCGCCGTCGAACCGGGCGACGACGCCGCCCAACCCGAGCCGGTCGAGCTGTCCGCCCCGGCCGCTGAGCGGGCGCCGCGGTGAGCCACCCGCCTGGCCGGGCTGCGACGGGGCTGCGCGTCGGCGTGACCGGCGCGCGGCGCGGCGCCGACCTCGCGGGGTTGCTGGAACGCCACGGCGCTCTCCCGTTGTGGGGCCCCACCCTCGAGGCCGACCTGGCCGTCGACGACGCCCGGATCGCCGCCGAGACCCGCGCCGCCCTCGCCGACGATCCGGGCTGGCTGGCCGCCACAACAGGGGCGGGGCTGCGCACGTGGCTCGAGGCCGCCGACCGCACCGGCGACGCCGACGACGTGCGCCGATGGCTGGCGCGCGCCCGCATCGTGGCCCGCGGGGCGAAGGCGGTGGGAGCGCTGCGCGCCGAGGGCCTCAGCCCCGAGTTCGTCTCGCCGAACGAGACCGACGCCGACCTCGCCGCCTGGCTGGCCCGGGCCGTCGATCCCGGCGCGGCGGTGGTGGTCCAACAGCACGGCGCCGCCGCCGATCTCGGGGTCTACGAGCCGCTGGCCGCCCGCGCCGACGTGCGGGCCGTCGCCCCCTATCGGTGCGCCCCGCCGGCCGATCCGGCCCCCGCCCACGAGCTGATCGCCGCCGCCTGC
>CAYQMQ010000281.1:0-3230 GCA_964418395.1 uncultured Actinomycetota bacterium | reverse complement strand
CGCTGGTGTTGTTGTCGGCCATGGAGGCGTCGTCGTCGCCGTCGTAGTCGGCGACCAGCCGCATCCGCTCGAGGGGGAAGCCGGCGTCGTGGGCGGCGGCGAACACCCCGAGCAGGTCGACGGCGACGGCGCGGTGGGCCACCATCACCCCGTCGGCGGTGCCGCCCTCGAACGTGGCGTGGGGCATCTCCAGCAGCGCGAGGTCGTCGAGGGCGACGGGGCAGCCCGGCTCCCACGACACGCCGGTCATGGCCTCGCGGGTGGCCTCCGGCAGCGGGCCGGCCACACCGCGGAAGCCAGCCGCCGACGTGCGGGTGTGCCACGGGCGGGGCGCACGGTCGACGATCGCCGCGAGCTCGGTGCGCACATGGGCGGCGAGCGCGGCGCGGCCGCCCAGCAGGCGGTCGGCGGCGGCGTCGTGGCCGCGCAGCCACGCGTCGAGCCCGTCGGGCAGCCGCGCGGGCGTGGACAGCGCCACCTGCCCGCCGAGCCGTCCAGCCAGCCCGCCGGCGGCGAGCGCGTCGGCGAAGCCGGTCCCGCTGGCGACCAGCACCGGCAGCTCCCCCGCCGTCAGCAGCGCGCTCCCACCGTCGCCGCCGTCTCCGCCGCCGTCGGCGTCGGCCCGTGCGCGGGCTTCGTCCAGCACCGCCACGCTCGTGGCGTACCGGGTGCCGCCGGCCAGGCGGGCGACGTCGTCGGCGTGCGCACCAGCGGCTTCGGCCACCGCCTCGCTGACAGCCCGCTCGCCACCGACGATGGTCACCCGGGTGGGGGCGAGGTCGGCCAGGGCCTGCTCGGCGGCGTCGGGCAGCGCGTCCCGGGCGGTCAGCAGCACCGGCGACGGCCCGTCGCCGCCGTCGAGGCCGCCGGCGGCCAGCGCGTCGGCGAAGTCGGTGCCGGACGCCAGCACCACCTCCCCACCGCTGGGGCCGCGCTGCTCGGCGACGGCGGCGGCGGTCGCCCACCGGTCAGGACCGGCGATCCGGCGCAGGGACGCGCCGGCAGCGTCAGCGGCCGCGCTGGCCGTGGCGGGGTCGATCGCCGCGTCGCCTCCCAGCACCACCACCTCGTCGGGGTCGAGCCGCCCGAGCTCGGCGGCCAGCGCCGACGGGAGCCGGTCCGGCCACGTCAACAGCAGCGGCGCGTCCCGCTCGGCCGCCAGCGCTCCGCCGGCCAGCGCGTCGGGGAAGGCGGCGCCGGAGGCGAGCACGACGGTGTCGGCGCGGTCCCACGCGTGGGCGCTGGCGGCGATGGCGGTGGCGATGCGGTCGTCGCCGGCCAGGCGGCTCACCGAGTCCGGCGACCACGTGCCGGGCTCGGCGGCGGCGTGGTCGTCGGCGCTGGCCACGGGGGCCAGGACCCCCACAAGGGCCAGGGCGAGGGCGGCAGCGATCGGCAGGCGCAGGCGCACGGTGGGGTAGCGTAGCCTGGTGCGAGACGAGGAGCCGGGAGGAAGCCCGATGCGCGTCGCGGTGGTGCAGCACGACATCGTCTGGGAGGACCGGGAGGCCACGCTGGCCCGCCTCGAGCCCACCCTGGCACGGGCGGGAGCGGCCGGCGCGCGGCTGATGGTGCTCACCGAGATGTTTGCCACGGGCTTTTCGATGCGCACCGAGCGCACCGCCGAGGCACCCGACGGGCCCAGCACGAAGTTCCTGTGCGAGCAGGCTGCCGCCCACGACGCGTGGCTGACCGCCTCGGTGCCCGAGCAGCCCGCCGGCGCCGACCGGCCGTGGAACACGCTGCTGCTGGTGGCCCCGGACGGGACGGTGCACCGCTACCGCAAGATCCACCCGTTCTCCTACAGCGGCGAGGACCAGCACTTCGCCGCCGGCGACGAGGTGATCACGGTGGACGTCGACGGGCTGCGCGTCACGCCGCTGGTGTGCTTCGACCTGCGGTTCGCGCCGCTGTTCTGGGCCGCCGCGGCGCGCACCGACTGCTTCGTGCTGCCGTCGAACTGGCCGGCGGCCCGCCGCGACCACTGGCGCGCGCTGTTGCCCGCGCGGGCGGTCGAGAACCAGGCGTGGGTGATCGGCTGCAACCGGGTGGGCGCCGGCGGCAGCGAGGGACAGCTGCCGTACGCCGGCGACAGCGCGGTGATCGACCCGCAGGGGCGCACGGTGGCTGCCGCGGCCGAGCAGGAGGCGCTGCTGCTGGTCGACGTCGACGCGGACGCCGTGGCCGAGACGCGCGCCCGCTTCCCCTTCGCCGACGACCGCCGCGACGACTGGCGCCTGGCCTGAGGCCGACGCCTCACCGCCGTCTGCGGGCGGGCTCAGTTCGTCGAGGGGTCGGCGGTGGCGGTGAGGAACACCCCGCCTTGCCGGCGCAGCACCCGGGTCCACAGCTCGTCGGGGTCGGAGCAGAACGCGTCGCCGGGCTGGGCGTCGACCACGAACCAGCCGCCCTGCTGCAGCTCGGCGTCCAGCTGGCCGGGCGTCCAGCCGGCGTGGCCGGCGAACAACCGCAGCTCCCGCAGCTCGGCGGCCAGCAGGTCCGGGTCCTGGTCGAGATCGACGACGCCGAGACCAGGGATGATCGGGTTGAGGCTGTCCACGTCATCCTCGGCCCGGCCGAGCCCGATCACGCCGTCGGGCTGAACCGGTCCCCCGGCGAACATGGTGCTGGGCTCGGACACCGCCGGCGCCAGCGCGGGCAGCACCTCGGTGACGGGCAGCTCGCCGGGCCGGTTGACGACCACGCCCAGCGAGCCATCGTCGCCGTGAGCCAGCAACAGCACCACCGAGCGCTGGAAGTTCGGATCCTCGAGATCCGGGGTGGCGACCAGCAGCCGGCCGGGTTGCAGAGGGGGGATCGCCGTCATCGTCCCGGCAATCTAGGCGACGCTCCGGGGATGGGAAAAGCCAAGGTCGACGTCACGCACTGCCGCACGCAGCCCGTCAAGCGCCGAGCCGGGCCGGTTCA
Organism: uncultured Actinomycetota bacterium; assembly: GCA_964418395.1. Taxonomy (GTDB): domain Bacteria; phylum Actinomycetota; class Nitriliruptoria; order Euzebyales; family Egibacteraceae; genus QS-5-72-10. Next base: position 302 of record CAYQMQ010000281.1, on the reverse strand, counting down.
CCGTCCCGGGCGCACGCTCCGGTGCTCGACCACGCGCTTGAGACCGGCCAGCGACCGGCGAAACAGGCGCCGCACCAGCGGTTCGACCAGCATCCCGCCGAGCGCGCCCACCGGCCCCAGCGGCGGATCGATCTCCTCCCACCAGCGCAGGTGCGTGCCGTGGGGGGTCGGTTCCAGCTCGAACGCCGCCACCCCGTGGATGACCGGGCCGGTGTGGCGCACGCCCAGGAGGCGTGGCGGCTCCCACTCGACGACCTCGAGATGGTCGGTGACCACCAGCCCGAACACCAGCTCGGTGGGGC
>CAYQMQ010000280.1:0-3239 GCA_964418395.1 uncultured Actinomycetota bacterium | reverse complement strand
CCTGTGCAGTCCCTTCGATCGACTCGATCGACCGCGCCGATGCCCTCGGCCGGGGGCGTCGCCGGTGAGCCCGGCGACGTCGGGGGTATCGTAACGGGCCGTCGCCCCCTGCGTGGGCCAGGTGCTGCCATCGACACCGGGGCGCTGCGCCCGGGCCTCGCTGGGCCCGGGCGTCGCTGCGCCGCGGGTCAGCTGGCCTTCAGCGAGGCCTCCTGGGAGCGGCGGCTCTCCATCACCTTGTCCACGACCCCGTAGTCGCGGGCCTCGTTCGCGGTCATGATGAAGTCGCGGTCGGAGTCCTCGCTGATCTTCTCCAGCGTCTGGCCGGTCTTGTCGGCCATGATCTGGTCCAACAGCTCCCGGATCCGCATGATCTCGCGGGCCTGGATCTCGATGTCGACCGACTGGCCTTCGGCTCCGCCGTGCGGCTGGTGCAGCAGGATGCGGCTGTGCGGTGTCGCCGCCCGCTTGCCCGGCGCACCGGCCGCCAGCAGCGTGGCCGCGGCCGAGGCCGCCTGCCCGATGCAGAAGGTCGCGATCTCGGGCTTGACGAACTCCATCGTGTCGTAGATCGCCAGGGCGGCGGTCACCGAGCCGCCCGGCGAGTTGATGTACATGTTGATGTCTTTGTCGGGGGCTTCGCCCTCCAGGTGGATCAGCTCGGCCATCACGATGTTGGCGATGTCATCGGTGATGGGGGTGCCGATGAAGATGATGCGTTCCTTCAACAACCGCGAGTAGATGTCGAAGGAGCGCTCACCCCGGCTGGTCTGCTCCACGACCATGGGGACGAGGTAGCTCATGGCGTGCTCCAGTTCGCAACGTCGGCTACGGGCCATGCGCACGGGAGGCTGATCTGCGCCAGCCTGCGGGGCAGGCGCCAGCCTACCCCTCGGCGCGCGCGTCCGTCTCGCCCGCCTCCGATTCAGAGGGGTCGGTGGGCGCGACGTCGCCGGCATCGTCCGCGGCGCTCTCGGCGACGGCGGCCGCGGCGCGCGCGCTGCGTTCGGGATCCTCACCCCGGCCCTCGGGCAGGTCCGCGTCGTCGTCCGGCGGACCGCCGAGCACCTGAACCTGCTCGAGCAGCCGGTCGATGGTCTTGCGCCGCCGGGTGTCGCTGATCAGCGCGCCGATCCGGTCGGACTGGGTCATCAGCTGGGCGATCTCCTGCGGCTCGCGTCCCATGCGGGCCGCCTGGCGGTACACCTCCCATTCCAGGTCGGTCTGCTCGACCTCGATGCCGAGGTGGCTGCTGATCGCATCCAGCACGATCTGGCCCTTGACGGTGGCCCGGGCGTGCTCGTCGAGCCGCGCGAACATGTCCTCGGCCCCGCCCATCATCTGCAGATACTGGTCGGGCGACAGCCCGTACTCCTCGGCCTCGCTCGACAGCCGCTGGAAGCGGAACTGCATCTCCTGCTGGACCAGCGACTCGGGCAGGCTCACCTCCACCCGGTCGGCGATGGCCTCCACGACCTTGCCGCGCAGCTCGGCGCGGGCCCGCTCCCGCTTGTGGGCCGCCAGCTGCCGGCGCAGCTCGCTCTCGAGCTCGTCGACGGTGTCGAACTCGGTGTTCTCCTCGACGAAGTCGTCGGTGAGCTCGGGCAGCCGCTTGGTCTTGACCTCTTTGACCATCACGCTGAAATCGACCTCGACGCCGGCGAGCTCGCCGAAGTCCTCGGCCAGCGTCTCGCTGAACTTCTGGATCTGGCCGGCCTGGGAGCCGACGAGCTGGCGGTCGATCTCCGACTCGCTCTGCTGCGGGTCGCTGATCTCGTACAGGAGGTCCTCGCCGCTGGCGTCCTCGACGCGCTCGCCGCTGCGCTCGGCGGTGATCGTCACCTTGACGTGATCGCCGACGTCGGCGGCCCGCTGCACCGTCTCGAGCTCCGCGAAGCGATCGCGCAGCCCGTCGATCTGCGCGGTGACGTCCTCCTCGGTGACCTCCCACTCGGGGTGGGCGATCTGCAGATCGGAGATCTCGGGCGGCTCGATCTCGGGGATCACCTCGACGGTGGCCGAGAACACCGCGTCCTTGCCGGGCTCGAAGGTGTCCACCTCCATCTCGGGCTGGCCGGCCACCTGCAGCTGCTCGGCCTGCACCGCCTCGTGGTAGAACTGCGGCAGCGCGTGCTGGGCGGCTTCTTGGGCCAGCGCGTCCTTGCCGATGCGGGACTCCAGCACCTTGCGCGGCACCTTGCCGGGACGGAAGCCGGGCACGTTCACCTGGTCGGCGAGGCGGGTCGCGGCCTCATCGACCGCCTGGTCGACCCGCTGGGCCTCGACGGTGATCTGCAGCGTGACTTTGGTGTCGTCGACGCGCTCGACGGTGGTGTCCACAGCGGACGGCTCCTGTGCGGGTGGGTTGGGCCGGCGCCCAATCTAAAGCGAGGTGTGCCACGCAGCGACATCAGCCGCAGCAGGTGTCCTCCAGGGCCTCGGCGCGCCACGTCCGCACCGCCTCGTAGCCGGCGACCCCGGCGATGGCCAGCCCGGCGACCGGGTCGGCCCACCACCAGCCGAGGGCGGCGTTGAGCGCCAGGCCGGCCAGCAACACGCCGGACAGCGCGGCACACAGCAGGGTCTGGCGCGACTCGGCGGCCACCGCCTGGGAGCCGATCACGGGGGCGAGGCGCAGCTTGGCCCAGGCGATCGCGGGCATCAGCACCAGCGACAGACCGGCAACCACCATGCCGGGCACGCTGACCTCCGGCTCGGCGGCCGTGGCGAGCTGGGCGACGGCCTCCACCCCGACGTAGGCCGCCAGGGCGGCGAAGCACACCCCGATCACCCGGGTGGCCCGGTGGTCGAACTCGGCCATGCAGCCGCCGTGGCGCTCCTGGGCCAGCCGCCACGCCAGCACCAGCGACGTGGCCACCTCCACCCCGGAGTCCAGCCCGAAGCCGAGCAGGGCCACCGATCCTGCGGCGATGCCCGCCGCGACCGCGACCACGCCTTCGACGACGTTCCAGCCGATGGTGGCACGGTTCAGCCAGGTGACGCGGCGCACGGCGTCCGCGCGAGGAGTGTGGCCAGCGGTCGCGGTCACGGGCACCTCCGACGTCGACGCTGCCTCCAGAGCGCGGGCACGCTCACCTCCCAAGTGTGACGTGTCGGCCCGCGGCCGGGCGTGCGGGCTCCGCTGCTGGCGCCCGGTGGTCGCCAGCGGCACAATCCGTCAGGCAAACGGGATGTAGCGCAGCTTGGTTAGCGCGCCTGCTTTGGGAGCAGGAGGCCGC
>CAYQMQ010000279.1:0-3253 GCA_964418395.1 uncultured Actinomycetota bacterium | reverse complement strand
CATCTGAGCTTCTACTACTTCGGCGGCGTTGGTCGCTCACCGCAACAGGAGCACGACGACAAGGTGGCCGTGGTGCGGATGAACAAATGGAACCGCACCGTCGACCGCCCCAGCCGCGGGCGGCGGCTGGTCAAGCTCGCCGACGAGTTCTTTGACATGGTCTTCTCCGGCCATCTCGTCGGCCTCGCCCGCGTTCTGCACGCCACCGACTGGCTCGCTCGCGTGGCCATGCGGATCTATGCGCTCGTGGTCAACCACCGCGCTGTGGTCCACCCCTCTGCGGACGGCTTCGCCCGCCTGCTGTACTTCCGCCACGACGAGATCGAGTACGGGGTGCCGCGCGACAATCTGTTGCCGTGCCTCGAGGAGGTCCACACGCTGCTGCGCCAGCGTCGCTATCCGACCATCATCGAGATTCGCTTCACCCCTGACCGCTCCCAGGCGCTTCTCGGCCCCGGCGTGGGCCGGCCCACCGCGTATGTGGAGCTCGCCCCCAGCATGTCCCGCGAGACCGATGGGGTCTTCCGCGCGTTCGAAGACATCGTTCTCCGCCACGGCGGCCAGCCCCACCTGGGCAAGAAGCTCTACATCGACCGCGAGAGGATGGAACAGATCTACGGGGCCGAGACGATGCAGCGCTTCGACGCAGCGCGCCGGGCCCAGGATCCCACAGGCAAGTTCCTCAACGAGTTCACCGCCGGCGTGCTGGGCGGACAAGACACCGACACCGGACGAGTCCCGAAGGGTCCTGCCAATGAGCCGCTTCCTTGACGACCTCGAGTTGGTCCAGACCGACTGGCGCAAGGGCAGAGCGGTCTGGAAGACGCTGGCGCCGCTCGCGTATCACAGCGACGTGCTGAGGGCGACGATCGTCGTCCCAGAGGAGTTCGTCACCGACCTGGCCTCGGTGCCCCGACTGCCGATTGCCTGGCTCGTCGCCGGGGGGAGGGGAAGCCGGAGCGCGGTGCTGCATGACTTCGCCTACCAGTTCGGTGAGTGGACGCTTGACAACGGGGAACCGTCGGAGACGACCCGGCGTCTGGCAGACGACGTGTTCCGGGAATCGCTGGCTGCCGATCCGATCAGCGGCGCGGGTCCTGTGGCCCAGCGCCTGATGTGGCTGGCGGTGCGACTCCTGGCGGGATTCGCCTGGGAAGGGGATCGCACACGCGCATTGAACCCAATTTGGTCCACCGAAGGGCTGCCCAGAGACCAGCGGCCCGGTGATGCCCGGGAATGAAACCCTGTCCCAGCACAAGCCCGACGCCCTCGGGCGCGTCAGTGGCGCAGGGGATGGGACGGGACGGTGGCGCGGGTGCGGATCGCCTCGATGGCCGTGGCGCGCCCGACCGGCCGCAGCCGGGTGACCATGTCGGTGCCGTGGAGGTGCTCGTTGGCGAGCCCCATCACACCGAGGTCGGACACGAACGGGCCGGCCTCCCTGCTGACGGTGTCGCCGCTGGGTGGCTTGCCGGTGGGATCCTCGCGCCATCCGCTCTCGGCGGCGAGGTGGGCCACCTCGGCGAGCATCCGGTGACGATGGAGGCCGTCGTCGCCGGCGTGCAGCAACACCAACAGCAGGGATTCGCGCACGAAGCCCGCCCAGTCCTCACGGTCGACCAGCGCCGTGGCCAGCGCGCGCCAGGCCGGCTCGTCCCCGGCGGTGGCCTCGCGGCCGGCTGGGGTGGCGAGGAGGCGGCGGCCGCGGCGTCGTACCAGACGGGCGGCGCGGAGCAGCTCGGTCCACACCACCAGCTCGATGATGTCCTGCTCGCGCACTGCCTTCGTGCCTTGGCCGAGCGGCTCCCAGCCGAACTGCTCGCTGACCTCACTGACCACGGCGCGGGCCAGGTTGCCGCGGTCGGTGAGCGGGAGCCCGTCTCCGGCGGCGCGTTCCAGCAGCCAGCGCAGCGGGGCCACGACCGGTCCGGCGTCGGCGGGCATCGCCACCGGGTGCAGCAACTCCGGTTCGATGCCGGCCGCCAGTCGCCAGCGCCGCGAGGCGGCGTGATCGCGCTCCAGCCACGCTTCGATGCGAGCGGTGACCACCGTCTGCAGCCACGTCTGGTCGGCGGGGTGGTCCGGCAGGGTCTCGGCCAGCGCCTCGGACGCTGCCTCGCGCTGGGCGGTGCGCCAGCCGGAGCGTCCGGGGGCGAACCGTCCGTCGGCGAGCGCCTCTTCCAGGCGAGCGGCGACGTGCTCGCGGGCAAGCGCCTCATCGAGGCTCATCACCCCGCTCCAGGCGAGTTCGGCCACGTCCGGCGGGTCGATGCCCGACCGGTCCAGCGCGCGGCGATAGGCCTCGACGCCCTCGCTTTCGTCGCGGGCGTAGGCGGCGAGGATCTCGCGGGTCCCCGGCGACCGGCACAGCTCGGCGTAACGGGGCGCGTCGAGCAGATCGCACAGGCGGGCGAGTGCCTCGACGGCATCGAGCTTGCCGTCGAGGCCGCAGTCCCACTTTCGGGGCAGCGTGTACCACAGGAAGTCCTGCAGCCGATGCTGCAGCGGCGTGTCGGGCGGGTTGTCACCGGCCAGCCACGCCCACGCCGCGTGAGCCTCCTCAGCGGCCCACCGGTCGTCGGTCTCCAGGCGAGCCAGCGCCGTCCTCACCCGTGGGTGCAGGTCCCCACCGAGGCTCTTGGGCCGATCGGGGTCATCCGTCACGTTCGCTCCTCGTGTCCCGCACCAGTGTCGCAGACGCTCGGTGACGCCGGCCGGGGACGTAACGCTCGCCGGCCCGGTCGGCGACCTCTCGGCCTGCACGCCTGTGTGCTCGAGCTATCGGTCATGCCCGGGGGTGGGCGTCAGCGTCGCCGAGCTGTTGGACCGCCCCGCCCGCTGAGGCCGGCTGACCCGAAGCGGGGAGGCGTGCCAGCGGGGACAGCGAGGGAGACTCCAGGCGGGATGGTCTTGACCGGAGGGTTCTCGATCCCCCAGTCTGCGTTCCCGGAGGGAGGAGGCTTGCCATGAGCCACTACCTGATCGTTGCGAACCAGACCCTGGGCGGGGCGGTGCTCGATCGGGCGGTCAATCAGCGCATCCGCCGCGGCAACGCTAGCTTCCACATCCTCGTGCCCATGACCGAGCTGAAGCATGAGACCTTGGCGTGGGCTCGGGGCTTCGATATCGAGGACGACGAGGGGACGAGCCCCGCTCAGGTCGGTCAGACGCCCGAGGCGAAGCAGGAAGACGCCGCAGGGGACGAAGCCGCCGTGCGCGAGGCGCAGCGCCGGGCCCAGCGACGACTCGACCT
>CAYQMQ010000278.1:0-3262 GCA_964418395.1 uncultured Actinomycetota bacterium | reverse complement strand
AGGGGCTCGCCGGTGAGGTCGAGCAGCTGCAGCTCCCGGGAGGGGTCGTCGGTCTCGGCGGAGACAGTCGCGTCGTCGGCGTCGGCGACGCTCACCGCCAAACCCGACACCGCAAGCACCGCGCTCAGCGCCACGAGGGCGACAAGTCGGGTGCGTGGGACGGCTCGTGTCATGGCGTGTCTCCTTGGTCGAGGCGATCAGCAAAACGTTTGAGCAGCAATCCCGAAGCGGTGAGCGCAGCGACCACGAGCAACAGCACGAGCAGCGACAGCCCGGTGTCGGCCAGGCCGGGCGGCGGCGAGCCCGGCGGAGACTCCGCCGGCTGGTCTTCGACCTCGACGGTCACCGTCGCGTTCCCCGACGCGAGCGGGAGGCTGGAATACGCAAAGGCGTCGTTCATCACGGGGGATAGCATCGGCCCCACAACGGGGGAAGGGCATGACCCCTTGGGCTCAGACCCGCCGCCGCATCGGACTAGCCCCGTTGGCTGGCGTTCAGTCGCCGAGCTCCGACCACACCGCGGTGTCGTCGAATCCCAGCCGCCACACCGCGATCCCCGCCAAGCCGAGCTCGTCCACCAACCCCGTTCGGTGAGCCAGCCCAGCGTGGTCCTCGGCCCACAAGAACCGGCCGTCGGGCAGCTCCACCCGGTCGACGCCGTAGTCGGGATCGGGGCGTCGCGCGCCACGGCGTGCCAGCGCGGCGATCCGGCCGATCGGCACCGCCTCAGGGCGGTGGAGCGCGTCGGGGTCCCACACGCGCCCGTACAACGGCACGCCGAGGATCAGCCGGTCGGGCTCGGTGAACCGCAGCTGGTAACGCACCGCCTCCTCGACCCATCCGGGCGCGGCCACCGGACCGGCGGGACGGAACCGGTTGTGCTGGTCATAGGCCATGACCACCACGTAGTCGACCGCCGCCGACAACGCCCGGCGCTGTGGCGCCGTGGACCAGTGCGCGTGCTCGGATTCGGGCGGCGTGGCCCAGGTGTCGGTCATCGGGGTCAGATCGAGGGAGGTGACCCCGCCCCATTCGTGCACCGCGGCGGTCAGTTGGCGCACGAAGTCGGTGACGGCGTCGGTGGTCTCGTGGGTCCAACCCTCGAGATCCACGTTGACGCCGTCCGCCCCGGCTCGCCGCGCGCGTTCGCTGACCTCCTCGGCGAGCGCCGAACGGCGATCGGGGTCGGCAACAGCGGCGCGGATGTGGTCGGCGTTGAGGCTGGCGACGGCGGGCCACACGTCCGCCCCCTGGGTTTGGACATCCGCCACGAAACCGCCATCCACCTCGCCGGTCAACCGGCCGCTGGCATCCAGCTGCAGGCTGACCGGTGCGCTGACGGTCAGCCCGGAGGCGGCTTCGACCTCGCGGCGGTAGGCGTCCCAGCCGCCGTCGGCGTGCCAGCCCAGCGTGATGCCGCCGTCGGCCTCCGCGCGCTCGCCCCGCCAGGGTTGCGACACCACCAACCGGTCGCTGCCGGCGTCGACCGTTTGGCTCCACGTCACCGGCTCGGCGTCGGCGTCGGGGGTGGGGTAGGCGAGGTCCAGCTCGGCGGCACCGGGCAGCAGCACGCGGCCCGAACGGGTGCCCACCTTGACGGTGCCGGTCGGCCCGGTGACGGCCAGCGTGACGCCGCCGCCCAGGGCGACGCGTTCGGCGGGGCCGGCGGCGAGCTCCACCGCGCGGCACCGCAACGCATCGAGCCTCTCGAGGGCGTCCACGGTGGCCTGCGGCAGCGACGACCCGGCCGCTAGCAGCAGCGGCGCCCCGGAACGGGCCGCCAACGGCACTGCCGACAGCGCATCAGCGGGCTCGCCGCCCGTGGCCATCACGACCTGCGCGGCGTCGTCGACCGAGGCCTCGGCCACCGCCGCCGCGGTGGCAAACCGATCGGCGCCGGCCACGCGGGTGACCTCGGCGGCGAACTCGCCCAGCTGCTGGTGGACGCTCTCAGAGATCGCCGCGGTCCCGCCGACAGCGACGATCCGCTCCGGGGCCATGCGCGCGAGGTGGTCGCGGGTGGCGGCGGGCAGCCGGTCGCGGGCGGTCAGCAGCAGCGGTGCCTGGGCGGCGGCCGCGGCGGGTCCGGCCGCCAGCGCGTCCGGCCACCCGGTGCCGGTGGCCACCCACGCCGTCTGGGTCTCGGACTCGCTGGCAAGCACGGCGGCGGTGGCGTACCGGTCATCGCCGGCGAGCCGCTCGGTGGGCGCCACTTGGCCCAGGACGGCTTCCACCTCCCTCGACAACGCCGACTGCCCGCCGGCCAGCACCACCCGCTGCGGGTCGAGCCGGGCGAGCTCGTCCCGGGTAGCCGCGGGCACCCGGTCGGGCAGGGCGAGGAGCAGCGGCGCGTCGCGCTGGGCCGCGGCCGGTCCAGCCGCGAGCGCGTCCGCGAACCCGGAGCCCGAGGCCACCACGACCTCGTCGGCGCCGTCCGGAAAGCTCGCCTGCGATACCGCGGCGGCCGTCGCGAACCGGTCCGCCCCGCTGAGACGCCCCGAGCCGCCGGTGGCACACGCCTGCAGTTGGTCGGTGACCGCCGCCGGCACCGCCGACTCGCCCCCCAGCACCGTCACGGTCACCGCACCCGAAGCCTCGTCGGTCGTGGGTGGCGCGCCCGCCAGCAAACCGAGCACCAGCAGCGCGCTTGCCACGATCGACACCCGGTCCCCCTTGGGCCGTCAGCCCGGCACGGTACGCCCCCTGGCCGTCTGCGCGCACGCGTCGCCCACACCCCTGGAGGCAGATGCTTGATGGCCGACCCCGCAGCACCTAAATGGTACATATGTTCGCAGGGGTGGAGCATGGGGGCCTGCTGGCCCGCGAGGAACCCGCCGGCTACGACGCCCGGCCCCACGGTCATGACGGCGCGGCGTTGGCGCCGCCGGGCTGGACGCTCGCAGGCCTAGGGCAAGCGCCGTTCCACAGCGAGCTCGCCGAACCGGCGAAGCCCTCCAGCGGTGCCGGCAGGAGGACGGGTCGCTGCGGTAGCCTCCCGATTTGGCCCCGTAGCTCAGCGGATGAGAGCAGCGGCCTTCGGAGCCGCGTGTCGGGGGTTCGAGTCCCTCCGGGGCCGCTACGGCCACGCTGACGTCGCCGGCGACGGAATCGACTCCGGTCGGTGCGGAGACCGCCAGTCCTGAGAGACCCGCCCGCCCGACTTCGCCGGGTTCTTCCGGACCCGCCTCCGTCGCAATCCTTAGCCCTCGTCGGCGTCGTCGTCGCCGGCGCCCCGCCCCTCGCCGTTGTTGCCGTTGCCGTT
>CAYQMQ010000277.1:0-3285 GCA_964418395.1 uncultured Actinomycetota bacterium | reverse complement strand
AGCGAGCGGGCTAGCTCCTCACAGCCGCTCAAGTAGCGAAGCGGTAGCGGCCCGACATCAGCTGCTGATCAGCGGCAGCTGGTCGAGCTCCTTGGGCAGGGCGAACTGCATGTCCTCTTCGACCACCTCGAGACGCTCGACGGCGGCGCCGCGCTCGCTGGCCTGCAGCTGTTCGATCACCTGATCGACGAGCAGATCGGGGGCGCTCGCCCCCGAGGTCAGGCCGACGGCGTCGATGCCGGCGAGCCACGCCGGGTCGATGTCGTCGGGGCCGTCGATCAGCCTGGCGTCGGCCGCGCCGTGGTCGAGCGCGACCTCGACCATGCGCTGCGAGTTGGACGAGGTGGTGGAACCGACCACCAGCACCAGGTCGCTGCGGCGGGCGAGCTCCTTGGTGGCGTCCTGACGGTTCTGGGTGGCGTAGCAGATGTCGTCACCGCGCGGGCCGGCGGCCTGAGGGAAGCGCGCGCGGATCGCCTCGACCACGCGGCCGGCCTCGTCCACGCTCAGCGTGGTCTGGGTGACGTAGGCCACCCGCTCGGGGTCGGGCACGTCCACCGCGGCCACATCGTCGGGGTTTTCGACGATCCACGTGGACTCCGGGGCCACCCCGGCGGTGCCCGCGACCTCCACGTGGCCGCGGTGACCGACCAGCAGCACGGCGTACCCCCGGTCCACGTAGTAGCGCACCTCGTGGTGGACTTTGGTGACCAGCGGGCAGGTGGCGTCGATCTGGGCCAGCCCGAGCTCCTCGGCGTGGGCCTTGACGGCCGGTGAGACCCCGTGGGCGCTGAACACCAGCAGCCCGCCCTCGGGCACCTCCGACTCGTCCTCCACGAACACCGCGCCCTTGCGCTCGAGGTCGGACACGACCCACGTGTTGTGCACGATCGCGTGCCGGACGTACACGGGGGCGTCGTGGCGCTGCAGGGCTTCCTCGACCACGTCGATGGCCCGCTCGACGCCGGCGCAGAAGCCGCGCGGGCTCGCCAACAGCACGCGCAGGGGCTCAGAATCGCTCATGGCCCGCCAGTGTAGGAGCGGTGGACGACGCCGCCCTCCGCTGGCCTGCCAGCCTGGCTGCCCACGTCGCGGCGGGCGGCATCATCCTCGCTCGGCTGCGACGGTGGCATACTCGCTGCCGCCAGCCCTCTCCCGGCGAGGAGCGCAACCCGGCATGCACGTGATCATCGGCGGCTGCGGCCGCGTCGGCGCCGAGCTGGCCGAGCAGCTGTCCCGCGACGCCCACGACGTGGTCGTGCTCGACCGCAACCCCGAGGCGTTCGACCGCCTGGGGGCGGGCTTCAACGGCGAGACGATCGTGGGCGACGCCACCGACAAGGAGACCTTGCTGCGGGCCGGCGTCGAGAACGCCGACGGGTTGGTGGCGGTGACCGCCAGCGACAACGCCAACCTGATGGCGGTGGAGATCGCCCGCGAGCTGTTCGGCGTGCGCCAGACCGTCGCGCGGCTGTTCAACCCCGCGCGCGAGGACTCGTACCGCAAGATGGGGGTCCACTACGTGTCGGGCACCCGGCTGGTGGCCAAGGCGATCCTCAACGAGCTGCCCACCGGCACGTTCCCGCTGCACGTCTCCTTCGGCGAGAGCGAGGTGGAGATCGTGCAGCTGCTGATCGCCCGCGACGGCCACGGGGCGACCGTCGCCGAGCTCGAGGGGATGGCCACGCTCCGGGTGGCCGCGATCTCGCGCGGCACGCGGGTGCGCGTGGCCCGCGACGACGACCGGTTGCGGGAGGGCGACCTGGTCGTGGCGGCGCTGGCCAAGGGCGGTCACCGCCGGCTGCGCGGCGTCGCCGCCCACCCCCAGTTCGTCGAGCAGTGACAGGAGACGGCCCGTGTACGTGGTGATGGCCGGCGGCGGCAAGGTCGGGCGATTCATCGCCACCGACCTGCTGGCCGACGGCCACGACGTGACGATCATCGAGCGGGTCGAGACGCGCTGCGAGCAGATGCTGCGCGACTACGACCTGCTCGTCATCCACGGCGACAGCACCGAGGTGCGCTATCTCGAGCAGGCGCGCCTCGAACGCGCCGACGTGTTCGTGGCCACCACCGGCAGCGACGAGGACAACTTCGTGGCCTGCCAGCTCGCGCGCACGTCGTTCGGGGTGCCCCGCGTCATCTCGCGGATCAACAACCCCCGCAACGAGGAGATCTTCGCCGCGTTGCACATCGAGGGGATCTCATCGACCTCGTTGATCTCGCGGCTCATCCGCGAGGAGGTGACCGTGGGCAACCTCATCCATCTGACCACGCTGCGCGCCGGCAAGATCAACCTCGTCGAGATCGACGTGCCCCCCGACGCCTCGCCGTCCCCGCCGCTGTCGGACCTCGATCTTCCCACCGAGTCCACCGTGGTGTGTGTGTTCCGCGACGACGAGACGGTGATCCCCACCCGCGACATCCGCTTCGAGCCCGGCGACCAGATCATCGCGCTGACCACCCCCGAGCTCGAGGAGGCGCTGCGCGCTGCGCTGCTGGGCGGCACGGGGCAGCGCCGGCGATGAGCGAGGACCGGGCGGGCAACCGTCGCCGCGGCGGCACGCACTCGCAGAGCTTCGGCATCGGCGGCGAGCCGTCCCCGCTCGTCGGCGCCGCCCGGGGGCTTGCCAAGGTGGCGGGCGCCGTCGGCGCGCTCGTGGCCGCCACCGCCCTCGTCGCCGCCATCGTGGCCCTGCTGTACTGATCCGCCGTGCTGTTTCGACCCGGCGGTGACGACTTCGCCACGGTGGCCCGCCTCACCGGGCTGGTCGTGTACTTCGTGGGCTTTGCGATGCTCGCGTTCGTGGCCGTGGCGTTCGCTTTGGGCGAGCCGAACAACGCCTACGGCTTCCTGGTGGGCGCCTCGCTGGCGCTGCTGGCCGGCGGCGCCAGCCGCATCCTCCTGCCCGGCCCCACGCGGCTGGACACCATGCGCGGGCTGGCGTCGGTGGCAAGCATCTGGATCGTCGTCCCGGTGTTCGGGGCCGTGCCGCTGCTGCTGTCCGGCCACTACGCCTCGGTCATCGACGCCTACTTCGAGGCGATGAGCGGCTTTGCCACCATCGGGTTGACGCTGGTCAACGACCTCGACCACCTCGCCTACAGCGTCAACCTGTGGCGCCACACGATGCACCTGCTCGGCGGGCAGGGGATCGTGCTGGTGGTGCTGACGATCTTCGCCACGGCCGGCGGGGCGCTCGGCAGCCTGTACACCGGGGAGGGCCGGGCCGAGCAGTTCCTGCCCAACATCGTGCACACCGCCCGGTTCATCCTGCGGGTGAC
>CAYQMQ010000276.1:1289-3302 GCA_964418395.1 uncultured Actinomycetota bacterium | reverse complement strand
CGGGGCAGGTCGATCGCCTCGACGTGTGCCGGCGGCACGGCGTCGAAGGCCGACCAGGCCGCAGCCAGCCGCACGTGGTGGCCAGCGTCGGCCAGCGCTCGCGCCTGCCGGTGGGTGATGCGCGCGTCGAGCGGGTGGTGGACCACGGTGACGACCAGCACGTCCATGCCCACAGCCTGTCACTGCCGCGGCGCCGGTGGGACTGCGAGTTGTCTTGACGAGCGACCTGACGCGAGACGCCGGGCGCCATGGCGATCCGTGCCCGGGATCGCGTCCACAAGCACGGCGTTGACGCCGGCTGCACCTCCGGTCGATCACGGCCGGCGCTCGCCGGTCGCCCCGTCGAGTGTGAGGAGGCATCGGATCCGCCAAAAAGGCGAGCTGACCCCCGGCGAGCTCGAGCGGGCGGTGGGTGCCTGATACCGCTCGGCTTGGCGGGCCCGCAATTGGATGGAGTCCGTCGGGCACCTCGAGCGCGGTGGACGGGCCATGGGGACGTCGATGGCTGGCTCAGCATGGCAGCCAGGTACCCGTGGAGCGGGCTCAGGCGGTCAAGCGTGACTCGCACCTCGGGGCTGTGCGCTGATCTTCGCCACGGGGCGGGGATGAGCCCGGAACGATGCTGCGATGCGCGATGCTGTGCATCATCATGCACTGATGCGTAAAACTCACAGGAGGCACGCATGACCGGCAAGGGCTTCACCGTCCGGCTCAACGAGGAGCAGGCCGCCGAACTCGAAGCGGTCGCCCGTGTCGACGGCGTCTCAGTCGCCGAGGAGATCCGCCAGGCCATTGCTGACCGCATCGCCGCGCGTCGCCAGGACGATGAGTTCCAGCAGCGACTACGGCGCATCATCGAGGAGAACCAGCAGATCCTGGACAAGCTCGCCGAGCGGTGAGCTGGCGGTATCTGGACCTCGGCGAGTTCCTGCTGATCGTCGAAGCGGTCCTCACCACCCAGCCGGCCGGTCGTCGACAACGGGCTCGGCCTCGCTCAACGTGACGCCCTCGCCAACGTCCGGGCGTTTCGCGGCCGGCTACGGCTGGTCGCGGAGACCGAGAAGGTGGCCGACCGGCTGCTGGCGCTGGTCGACGAGATCGACTGCCTCGGCAAGCAGTGTCACGACGCCACCATGCTGGTCCACGGCATCGACACGCTCGTGACGCTGAACGCCGCAGACTTCGCTCGATACGAGCAGCACGTTTCGGTCCTCACGCCGTGACGGCCGCGTCAACCCGTCACCGCTCCAGCTCGCCCGTCGGTCGGCGGCTTCGTCCGCAGCCTCGGCGAGCTGGCGCCAGGCGGGAATGCCCGGGGCGCGGGGCCGCGCGGTGATCGAGCGCACCCAGATGAGCGCTGCGGCAAGAGCGCCGACTAGGCCCGCGCGCGGACGCCGTCGGCGTCCGTGACTTCCCTTACGCCTTGTCCGGAGGGACCGGGCTGATCCCCGTTGTCCCCTCCTCCCCGTTGGGAAGACGGGGTCGATAGCCGAGGCAGGGCCTCGGCGTGGTTGGTCCTCATACGGCCAGTGCATCGGCCGCCTCCTGCCAGCGCATGAGCTCCAGGCGATCCCGCACCCGTGGCCTTCCGCGACGGTCGTCGCACCGGAGTGCCCGACCACGCTCACCCCCGCGCCGCCGCGGTGCCGGGGAGCTCGCCACCTGCGGGTGACGATGGTGCGACGCGCCGGTTGCGGTCACGTTGAATGGTCACCGCGGCCAGGTGTGCGTCGGCGTTGTCGAGGTGGGCGTGGCGCTGCATGGGCGTGCTGGCACAGCCCTCGGCGACGACGAGCACGTCGATGTCGCTCCACTTGGTGACGTCGCCGCGGGCCACCGACCCGAAGACGACCACGGGGCATCTGAGATGTTGTACTTCTCGTTTAAAGAACTATAATTTCTCGAATGTTCGATGGACGAGAACAGCTCGAGGAAGCGCTCCACACGCTCGGAGCGCTGCTTGAGCACCGCGGGATCTCTCATGAGCTCGTCGCGGTCGGCGGCGCGAGCCTG
>CAYQMQ010000276.1:0-1189 GCA_964418395.1 uncultured Actinomycetota bacterium | reverse complement strand
CTGGCGTTCCTGCGCTGGAGGCTGGGCCATGCCTAGCCCCGTGGAGCGCCTCACCGATGCGCTGGTCATGCTGTCCTGGAGCCTGCTCGGAGCGCTCGGGGTTCCGAGCAGGCTTCGCCACCATGACGACTGGCTGGTTGATCCCGAGGCAGCGCTAATGCTTGCTGCCTTGCTGGGCGAGGCCGATGCCCGGCTGTTCGATGAAGCGCTCGCGTGGGCGGCAGCGAACGCCGACCTGTTGTCGCGGGCCCGGATGAAGGCGATTCGCTCGTCGGTCGGTGATCCGAGGAACTCCTCGGCCTGGGAGAGCTTCGCGACGAGCCTTAGCCGCGCGACGGACGGTTCGTGGCCGGGTGCGGTCCACCGCGGCGAAGAGGTGCGGCCCCGGCAGCGACGGCCGGCACAGCTCACGGGGTCGCCCTCCCGGCTGGGGCTTCGGTTCCGCGCCGCGGTGGGAGTGGGCACGCGCGCCGAGGTGTTCGCGGTGATGCTCACCCGGTCCGAGCGTGAGCTCATCGCCAGCGATTTGGCAGTGTTCACGCAGACGACCAAGCGGAACACGGCAGCCGTGCTGCACGTCCTGGCCCGCAGCGGCACGCTGCAACGTCGCGAACACGGCAACAAGGCCTTCTACCGGATGGCTGCTCCCGGCCTGTGGGCCGAACTCCTCGGCCCGGTCCCCGCGGTCGCCGTTGGCTGGGTGCCGCTGCTCAGCGGCCTGTGCCGCCTGCGGGACCGGCTGCACGACGGCCTGCCGCGTGAGGGTCGAGTGGCGGACATCGAGCTGCGAACGATGCTCGAGGAGTCGGCGACCGGCTGGCACGAGAGCGGTCTGCCGCTGCCGCCGCGGTTTGGCGTGGTGGGCGAGAACCCGCGGGAGGGCCTTGAGCGCCTGGTAATGCTAGCCGAGGGACTCGGCCGCGGCGAGCGACCCGAGAGCGCGTGACTGGCCTGGTGTTTCATCGTGCGTGGCAGAGGGCGGGCCAGCGGCGGGCGGCCGGCTTGGGCCCACGCCGCCTCGCAGTCGGCGCCGCGGGCGGCGATCACCGCCGCGGCGTTGACGTCGGTGTGCGCCGTATGGAGGAGCGAGACCGCGATGGTGCTGGGTGTCTTCAAAGCAGGCGGCCCGCGAACGGTACGGTCACGACAACTCCGTGCCGGGGTCACTCTGGTCACCCGTGATCGCACT
>CAYQMQ010000275.1:0-3307 GCA_964418395.1 uncultured Actinomycetota bacterium | reverse complement strand
ATGTGGCCCGCGTCGCTGGCCGCCGCCGGGCTGGCGTTGACCCGGCAGGGGCGGATCGAGCGCGCCTCGGCGGCGCTGGCCGCGGGGCTGCCCAAAGCGGCCTTCGGCGGCCGGGACGCGTTCGCCGCCCAGCTCGGGCGGGCGCTTGCGGCTCGGGGGGTGCTGGTGACTGACCGCACGGCGTTGCGCCGTCTCGATCGGGTCGACACCGTCGTGGTCGAGGCCGCGCTGTTGGACACCGACCCACTCGCCGAGCATCTGCGCCAGACCGCGGCTGGTGCGGAGCTGGCCCTGGTCGTGGTCGACGCCGCTGATCCGACGGCCCAGGTTCGCGCGTTGCAGCGCGACGGCGCGGTCGTGTGCGCCGTCGCCGCGGGTCAGAGCCCGCTGTTCCCGGCCGCGGACTGTGCGGTCGGCCTCACCGCGGAGGATCGCCCCACGCCGTGGGGTGCGCATATCGTGGCCGGCAACAGCCTGGCGGACGCCGCTTTGGTGTGCGACGCCTGCGCCGCCGCCCGTGCGGCCAGCCGCCAGGGCGTGTGGCTGGCGAACGGCGGAGCGGCTATCGCCGCGTTGCTGGCCTTCGGCGGCACGGCGCCGGGGGCCACCGCCAGGGCGCTGACCACGGTCAACGCTGCCACCCTCGCCGCGTTGGTCAACGGCACGCGCTTGGCGATGGGCTTGCCCGACCACCCCCGGCTGCAGCCACCCGACCCGACGCCCTGGCATGCTCTCGACGGGGCCGAGGCGCTGGCGCGGCTTGCCACCGGCGCCGACGGGCTGACCAGCGAGGAGGCCGACCGGCGCTACCGGCCCCCGCCGCCGTCGCCGACGTGGGCGACCCGCTACGCCAACGCGGCGCTCGAGTCCGTGGCGAACCCCTTCACGCCGCTGTTGGTGGCCGGCGCGGGCGTGTCGCTGGCCGTCGGCTCGGCCGCGGACGCGATCATGGTGGCGGGAGTGGTGGGGCTGAACAGCGTGGTCGACAGCGTCCAGACCGTCCGCAGCGAGCGCGCCGTGGCCGCCCTTAACTCGGGCGCCCCACACCGCGTGACCGCCCAGCGAGACGGTGTGCCTGCACCGATCGATGTCGACAGTCTGGTGCCCGGTGACGTTATCACCGTCGAGGCCGGCGACGCGGTGCCCGCCGACTGCCGCATCCTGCACGCTGAGGCGCTCGAGGTCGACGAGGCGGGCCTCACCGGCGAATCGATGCTCGTGGCGAAGGCAGCGGAGGCAACAGCGGCCGACACGGTCGCCGACCGCACCTCGATGCTGTACGAGGGCACGTCGGTGGCAGCGGGAGAGGCCGACGCCGTGGTCGTGGCCACCGGCGCGGCGACCGAGGCCCGTCGTGCCGTCACGGCCGCGGGCGAACCGCGGGCGACCGGCGTCGAGACGCGACTCACTCAGCTCACCGGGATGACCGCCCCCGTCGCCGTCGCCTCCGGCGCTGCGGTCATCGGGCCCGGCCTGCTGCGCCGCCAGCCGGTCACCGAGCTGGTCGGCTCCGGGGTCGGGCTGGCGGTTGCGGCCGTGCCCGAAGGGCTGCCGGTACTGTCGACCTTGGCCCAGATCGCGGCAGCCCGACGCCTAGCCGCCCGCGGCGCGCTAGCTGCCAACCCGCGCGCGATCGAGGCGCTGGGACGCGTCGACGTGCTGTGCGCCGACAAGACCGGAACACTGACCCAGGGCGAGATCAGCCTGACGCGGGTGTCCGACGGTTGGCGCGAGGCGCCCGTCGACCAGCTCGACACGGGCCTGCGCCGCGTGCTGGCCGCGGCCCTGCGAGGCAGCCCCCACCCCTCCGGGGAGAACCGCCTGCCCCATCCCACCGACCAGTCCCTGGTCGAGGGCGGTGCGCTCGCCGGCGTCGATGAGGCGGACGGCGCGCCAGGCTGGGACCGCCTCGACGAGCTGCCGTTCGAGCCCGCCCGGGGATTCCACGCCGTGCTCGGCCACGTGGACGGACGACGGTGGGTGTTCGTCAAGGGCGCGCCCGAGGTCGTGGTGCCGCGCTGCGGTGTGCGGCGCGGGCCACGCGGCGGCCGACAGCGCCTCGACCACGCGAGGCGGCACGAGCTCGCCGACATGGTGGACGACCTTGCGCGGCGCGGCCTGCGGGTGCTCGCGGTGGCGGAGCGACCGCTGGACGTCGACAAGCTCTCCGATGACGACGTCACCGGCTTGACGTTCCGCGGGTTCGTGGTGTTCAGCGACCCCGTGCGACCGACCGCGGCCAGCGCCGTCGCCGACCTGCAGCGAGCCGGGGTTGACGTCGTCATGATCACCGGCGACCACCCCAGCACCGCTGAAGGCATTGCCGCCGAGCTGGGGTTGTTGAACGGCCAGCCGCTGGTCACCGGCCCCATGATCGAGGCGGCCAGCGACGCCGAGCTCGACACTCTCGTGGCCGACACCAGCGTCTATGCCCGGGTGACGCCGTTGCAGAAGCTGCGGATCGTCACCGCGTTGCAGCGGGCTGGGCGGGTGGTCGCCATGGCCGGCGACGGCGCCAACGACGCGCCCGCGATCCGGCGCGCCGACATCGGCATGGCCCTGGGCCGGGACACGACCTCGGCAGCGCGCGACGCCGCCGACCTCACCGTCATCGACGACCGCATCGAGACCGTCGTCGACGCCCTCGAGGAAGGCCGCGCCATGTGGACCTCGGTCCGCGACGCGGTCGCGATCCTGCTGGGGGGAAACCTCGGTGAGATCGGCTTCACGCTCGGCACCGGCGTCCTGTCGGGCCAGGTCGGGCTCAACCCCCGGCAGCTGCTGCTCGTCAACCTGTTGACCGACATCGCACCGGCGATGGCCATCGCCTTACGCCCACCGGCCCAGGCTCGCGGTGAGGACCTCCTGGGCGAAGGTCCCGACGCGTCGCTGGGCGAAACGCTCGAGGAGGCCATCGCCTGGCGGGCGACGGTGACCGCGGCCGGTACGTTCGTCGCCTGGACCGGCGCTCGGTTGACCGGCACCGCCACCCGATCTCAAACGGTGGCCCTGGTCGCGCTGGTCGGGACCCAGCTTGGTCAAACCCTTGTCACTGGCCACCACAGCCCGATTGTTACGGCCGCCAGCCTCGGCTCAGCCGGTGTCATGGCGGCAATTGTGCAAACACCCGGGCTGAGCCAGCTGTTCGGATGCCGTCCACTGGGACCGGTCGGATGGGCGACGGCGGCCACGGCGGCCACGGCCGCCACCGCCGTCTCCATCAGCGCCGAGCCAACCTTCGAACGGTGGACAGCCCGAATCCGCCCTGAGCTGCGGCGGTGGGTCGCGCTGGCTCAGACCGCCACGG
>CAYQMQ010000274.1:0-3319 GCA_964418395.1 uncultured Actinomycetota bacterium | reverse complement strand
CCACCAGCCGCAGGTAGGCCAGCACGTCCTTGATCTCGGCGCGCTCGTAGAACCGGGTGCCGCCGATCACCTGATACGGCGTGCCCAGCCGCACCAGCACCTCTTCCAGCACGCGGGCCTGGGCGTTGGTGCGGTAGAACACGGCGACGTCGCCGTGGGTGGCCTCGCCGGCGTCGACCAGCCGCTCGAGCTCTTGCACCACGAAGGCGGCCTCGTCGGACTCGTGCTCGGCGGTGTAGCGCTGCACCTGCACGCCCTGGCCCTGGTCGGTCCACAGGTGCTTGTCGATCTGGGCCTCGTTGTGGGCGATCACGGCGTTGGCCGCGTCCAGCACCGTCTGGGTGGAGCGGTAGTTGCGGTCCAGGGTGATGCGGGTGGCGTCGGGGAAGTCGCGCTCGAACTCGAGGATGTTGCGGATGTCGGCGCCGCGGAAGCGGTAGATCGACTGGGCGTCGTCGCCGACCACGCACACGTTGCGGTGGCCCTCGGCGAGCAGCCGCACGAGCTCGTACTGGGCCC
Organism: uncultured Actinomycetota bacterium; assembly: GCA_964418395.1. Lineage (GTDB taxonomy): Bacteria > Actinomycetota > Nitriliruptoria > Euzebyales > Egibacteraceae > QS-5-72-10. Next base: position 2,800 of record CAYQMQ010000274.1, on the reverse strand, counting down.
GGTTGGTGTCCTGCCACTCGTCGACGAGCACGTGGGCGAACTGCTCGCGGTAGCGCTCGCGGACGTCGTCGAACAGCCACAGCAGCTCGACGGTCTTGACCAGCAGGTCGTCGAAGTCGAACGCCCCGGCGCGCTGCAGCCGGCTGGCGTACTCGCGGTAGACGTCGGCCACGGCGCGTTGGAAGTGGTCCTCGACGCGCAGCTTGTAGGTGTCGAAGTCGATCAGCTCGTTCTTGGCGCGCGAGATCTCGGCGGCCACCGCCTTGGGCGGGGTGGCCTTGGTGTCCAGCTCCTGGTCCGAGCAGATCTGGGCGATCAGCCGGCCGGCGTCGGCGGCGTCGTAGATCGTGAACGCCGGCGGATAGCCCAGCCGCGTGGCCTCGGCGCGCAGGATGCGCGCGCAGGCCGAGTGGAACGTCGACACCCACATGCCGCCCCAGCGGCGCCGGCGCACCCGGCCGGCGTCGTCGCGGTCGACGCCGACCACCCGGTCGCCCACGAGGTCGGCGACGCGCTCGACGAGCTCGTCGGCGGCCTTGTTGGTGAAGGTGATCGCCAGGATCGCGTAGGGCGACACGCCCCGGTCGCGCACCAGGTGGGCCAGCCGATGGGTCAGCACCCGCGTCTTGCCCGACCCCGCCCCGGCGAGCACCAGCAGCGGGCCGCCGTCGTGCAGCACCGCCTCGCGCTGGGCGTCGTTGAGCCCGGAGAGCAGATCGCCGGCGTCGTCAGCAGTGGAAGCCATCGGGAGGGCGAGTGTATCGGGCGCCCGCCCCGGCCCCGGCGCATCGTCCACCGCGCAGCGGCATCCGGCCGCCCCCTCCCCGTGGCGTTGATCCGACACTGGCTCCGCCCACCCGGAATGGGTATCGGATGACGACTCGGTTCACCACGGCTGTTGGACGTGCCGCAGCCGTGACGGATCGAGCGTGGCGAGAGTGCCTACGCCGATGCGGCACCGCCGCGCAGCGCTTCCAACCGGCCGGCGTGATGGGCCAGATCCACCTCGGCGTGGGTGTTGAGCACCCCGGCCCACGGCATGGGCGTGTTCACGCGGGTGGTGCCGCCGTTGACGATGCAGGTGGGCACGGCCGTGGCCGCGCGCGCCTCGTCGAGCTGGCGGGTCAGGCGCACCAGCACCAGGCCGCCGCGGCGCGCTTCGGCCACCAGCCCCTCCAGGCCGCCCTGAGCGCGGGCGACCTCGTCGAGCAGGCTGAGGCGGGTGGCGGGCTCGTTGGTGTAGGTGGGCTGGGCGTCGGCCAGCAGCTCGGCGGTGACGTGGGCCAGCAGCCGATCGCTGACCACCACGTGGGCCAGCACCTGCTCGGCGGTCCACGCCTCCGTCTCGGTGGGGTGGGAGAAGCCGCCGTCGCGGGCGACGTCGAGCAGGCGCTTGTAGCCCTCTTCCAGCGCGCCGGTGTCCATGACGGCCAACCCTACCGGGCGCCGGTCGGCGGGCCGGCCGAGGACGTGCCGGCTTGGGGAAGCCAGGCGCGGCGAGCGAGCGCCCGCCCGAGCAGCATCAGCGCCGCCGCCACCAGCAGCCAGCCGGCGGCCGTCCACCAGGCGGTGGGATAGCCGGCTCGTTCCGCCAGCACCCCGAACGTCAGCGGCCCGGCGACCCCGCCCACGTAGACGCCCACCTGGGTCACGCCGGTGGCGGCCGCCGGCGCCTGCGGGTTGCGCCGCACGATGGTGAAGTTGAACAGCCCCGGCCAGCCCCAGCCGACGGCGTAGGCCACGAGGGTGACGGCCAGCAGCGTCGACGCGGTCGTCGCCGCCGGGAAGGCGGCCACCGCCCCGGCCCCGACCACGAGCATCGCCGTGACGATGCCGAGGTTCCCGCCGCGGCGACGGTCGGCGAGCCAGCCCAGCGCCACCCGCATCGTCACGGCGGCCACGCTGCCGAGCGCCAACACCACCCCGGCCTGATCGGCGGCGACGCCGGCGGCGACCCCGTAGTCGACCACGAAGGTGGCCATGGCCGTCGCCGCGGCCGCGCCGAACGCGACGGCGGCGGCGAGCACCACCAGGGGTGCGTAGGCGAGCGTCCCCCGCGGGTCGCCCGGCTCGCGCCGCTCCGATCGGCCGGTGCCGCCCAGCTGCGTGGCCGCGAGCCCGAACGCCACCACGGCCGCGGCCGCGAACACCCACCGCCAGCCCACCGTCAGGGCGATCGCGGGCACGGCCGCGCCGGCGGCGAGCGTCGCGGCCGGGATGGCCGACTGCTTGATGCCGAAGGCGAGCCCCTGCCGGCCGGTGGCCACCGCGCCCGACACCCGCAGGTTCGCCGCGAGCTGGGCGAAGCTGTTGGCCACGCCCGAGGCGACCATCAGCCCCAGCAGCACCGGGAACGACGGGGTCAGCGCCAGCCCCACCAGCGCCACCCCGCTGCCCGCCGCGGCCACGGCCAGCGCTGAGCGCCCGGTGAGCCGCTCCGCGAGCCGGCCGCTGGGGACCGCGCCCACCGCGGCGGCCGCGAAGCCCACGCCGACCGCCAGACCCAGCTGCGACTGGGTGACGTCGACGTCGGCGCGCATGAGGAACGCCAACGGGCCCACGAGGAACAGCGGCAACACCCCGACGGTGGCCACCAGCGAGGCCGCCACCAGCGCCCGGGATCCTTCCCGCGGTGGATGCGGATCATCCGGGCGCTTCGACCTGCCCGGCATCCGCCCGGCCGATGTCCGGCGCATGGCGCGATCAGCCCGCGGACACGCCGGCTCCGCCGGGGTCCGCGCTGTAGCCGGTCACTCCCATTCGATCGTGCCCGGCGGCTTGCTGGTGACGTCGTAGGCCA
>CAYQMQ010000273.1:0-3334 GCA_964418395.1 uncultured Actinomycetota bacterium | reverse complement strand
TCAGCGTGACGTCCACCGCGCCGTCCAGGTCGCGAGCGGCGACGGCGACCTCGGCGAGCTGCTCGGGCTTCTTGACCGCGGTGGTCCGACCTGCCTCCAGCGAGCGCTGGATGGCGCAGAAGCGGCACTGGTCGTCGGTGCCCCAGTACGAACACGTCTGGACCACGGTGCTGGCCAGCGAGTCCAGGTGCAGCAACGCGATCTTCCAATACGGGGTGCCGTCGCTGGTCTGCAGGTCGTAGAACCGTGGCCGATCCGGCACGTCCACCCGGGCCACCCGAGCCTCGTGGCGGTACAGCCCCCAGCTGCCGTCCTCCTCGCGCAGCACGAACGGTGACTGCGTGGCGTAGTGCGACAGGAACGGGAACGTCAGCGGCACGCCCTCGACCAGCACCATCCCCGCGTCGGAGGGGCCGGCGCCGCCTCGGCGGCCCTCGACCTCTCCCTCCACCCGGGCACCCTCGCTCTGCAGCTCCGCGAACAGCTGGCCGAGCTCGGAGGGCACCGTGGGTGCGCAGCTGGCGTCGTCAGCCATACAGTTCCTCGAAGTTCCGCGCGAAGATCCGGTCCTTGAGCTCCTCGCTGACCCGGGCGTCGGCGATCTTGTAGTACTCGCCCATGAAGTCGCTCCACGGCTCGTCCGAGGCGAACAGCACGCGATCATGGCCCACGCCGCGCTTCTCGATGTCGTGCATGAGCCAGCGGGGGCCGAAGCCGATCGCCCAGGTGGTGTCGGTGTAGACCTTGTAGCCCTCCTCGACCCAGTCCAGGAACTTCGGCACCAGGCGGATGTGGCCGCTGACGCCGCCGCCGAAGTGCACGAGGTGGATCTTCACGCGCTTGCCGTAGCGCTCGACCAACGGGATGAACTTGGTGATGTCCGAGTTGCCCCCGGGGCTGGTGTGGAAGTGGAAGACCAGGTCGTGCTCCTCGGCCGTGTTGAAGCACGCCTCCGCGATCTCTTCGGTCTCCTCGTCCCATTCCCCCGGGTCGGGCGTGCCCCCCAGCAGGAACGTCGTCTTCAACACCTTGATCCCCCGCTCGCCGGCGAGGCGCAGCGTCTCGAAGGTGCGCTCCTTGTTCTGAGGCAGGAACGAGACCCACAGTCCCCCGATGAGCCGATCGTCGGAGCTGGCGGCCTCCAGCGCGAGCTCGTTGAGCGAGAAGGGGTGTTCCTGCTTGGGGACGCCGTAGTTGGGCATGACGATGGCCCGCTCCACGCCACGGGTGTCCATCTGCTCGCGGTAGCTCTTGACGTCGGGGAAGTCGTAGACGGTCGGCTTGACCGGCTCCTTGAGGTCGTAGAACTGCCACGGGGGGAGCTCACCGATGTGGCTGTGAGCGTCGATTACCTGTCGCGTGACGCGCTCGGGCGCGGCCATTCACTGCTCCTTCCGCCACCAACGGGCCTGCGTGTGCGACGTACCCGGATCGACTTCCATACGAAACGGTGCGTTTCTCATGCGATACGCCTATCGCATCGTGTTCAACGGCCGCTGTCAAGACCCTCCGGCCGGGTTTCGACCCACGCCACAAGCCGGGAGACCGCCTCCTCCCACGGCTCGGGCGCGTCGTGCTCCTCGGGGCCGACGACCGGCTCCGACGGGGTCAGAGGATGTGCCGGGTCCGCGGAGACGACCGCCACGCCGTAGCGCGCGGCGTCGCTCTCCTCGTCCAGGCCCACCCAGCTGTGCACCCCGAGCACCCGCGAGCCCACCTCGTCGGCCGGCAGGTGCAGGCACAGCCGCTCGTAGGGGGGCTGCGGCGGCGACCCGACGCCCCGCTCGGCGACGGTGGCCCAGCCGCCGCCGGCGGCGCGGGCGCGGTCGATCGCCACCGCGGCGTCCCGCTCCCGTTCGGCGTCCCGGATCGCGCCGAGTCGCATGCGAAACGCCGCCGCGGCGAGCTGGTTCGGGTCCAATCCCGCCAGCTCCACCCCGGCGGCGCGGGCCGCGTCGGCCACGATCGTGTCCCGCTGGTCGTACGCGGCGGCGAGCTCGTCGGCGGTCGTGCACGTGCCGAGCTCGTCCACGATGGCGCGCACCACGAGCATGGCGTGCTCGTACAGGTTCTCGTCGAACAGCAACGACGGATACAGCTGCTGCTCGGCCGCCTGCCAGCGGGCGGCCAGCTCCGTGACGCGATCCACGAGCGAGGCCGTGCCAGCCGCAGCGCTCAGACCGTCCAGGTCTGCAGCATGAACGCGCCCTCGCGGTAGCCGGTCAGCGCGGCGTCCAGCACGTCCCGCGGGTTGATGGGCTGCACTCCTTCCATCATGTCGGCTTCGCGCATCCCGTAGAGGGCGGCAGCCGAGAACCGGCAGGCGTAGACCTTGCCGCCCTCGTCCATAAAGGTCTGCAGCTGCTTGTTGTAGCCCAGGTTGCCCGGGAACGCCTCGTCGCCCACGTTCGGAAAGCCCCGCGTCGCCGCGCACATCAGCGATCCCGGGCCGTACAGGACCAAGTGGGTGTCGAAGCCTTTCCGGTTGATCCGCGTGCACGTGAGCATGTTGACCAGGCCCACCGAGCCCTCGAAGGGCACCGTGTGCATGAAGACGAAGGCCTTCTGGCCCGGTTGGGCCTCGTGCTCAGGGAAGACCTTCTCCTCGTGGTCCACGATGGCCTGTCCCTGCTGCGGACGTTCTCCGGCGATCTCCACCATCTCCTACCTCCTTGCGTCGGGTGGTGCCCATGCCGATGGGCATGGCCTGCTCGGTGGCTCACCCCTTTCGCGTTCGCGAGGGGGGTTGACGCCACGACTGTCGATGGCTGCCCGGCATGGCCTGGGTGATGCGCCGCCGCAGCCCCCACGGCAGCAGCCGGTACACGGGGACGAACACGCGGCGCCACACGAACGGCCCCGGCCCGCGCCGGCTGGATACCGGGCCGGGGCGGCGCAGGTGGCGCTGAGCCAAGTCGCGTTGCGCGGCCTCCACGAGGTAGTGCTCGGAGTTCTGGCGCAGCCAGTGCGAGAACGTGCCCATCGTCCCTCCGGCGTCAGCGGTTGGCCAGCAGGTTGCCGGCGGCGGCGGCGATCGGTTCGCCGAGGGCGCCGATCGGCGGGGAGTAGACGTTCTCCATCCAGGCGAGGTCCTCGGCGGTGACCCCGAACCGCACGCACATGGCCAGGAAGTCCGCGCGCTCCTTGACACCCTCGCCGCCGACCATCTGCGCGCCGATGAGCTGGCCCGTCTTGGGGTCGGCCAACAGCTTGACCATCAGCTTGTGCGTGCCGGGGTAGTAGCGCGCCCGGGTGATGCCCTCCGCCTTGCCCAGCACGTAGGGGATGTCCAGGGCCTCGGCCAGCGTCTCGCCGATCGAGACGCCGCCGAGCA
>CAYQMQ010000272.1:0-3353 GCA_964418395.1 uncultured Actinomycetota bacterium | reverse complement strand
TCATCGCCCTGTTCGCCCGCATCGGCGGGGGCATCTACACCAAGAGCGCCGACGTGGGCGCTGATCTGGTCGGCAAGGTCGAGGCCGGCATCCCCGAGGACGATCCGCGCAACCCCGCCACGATCGCCGACAACGTGGGCGACAACGTGGGCGACTGCGCCGGCATGGCCGCCGACCTGTTCGAGACCTATGCGGTGACCGCCATCGGCGCGATGTTGCTGGGCTTTCTGATCTTCCCCGGCGATCCCGCCTTCGTGGTGTATCCGCTGATGCTGGGCGCGGTGGCGATCGTCGCCTCGATCATCGGGCTGTTCGCGATCCCGCTGCTGGGCGGCGAGCACATCATGCGGGCGCTGTACTTCGGCGTGTGGGTCGCGGCGGTGCTCGCGCTGATCGGCTTCTACCCCGTCACCGTGTGGATGCTGGACACCACCACCTACTTCTTCGCCGCCGTCATCGGTGTGGCGGTGACCGTGGTGATCATGTACATCACCGATTACTACACCTCCACCCGGTTCCGTCCGGTGCGCTCCATCGCGAAGTCGTCAGAGTCGGGACATGGGCCGAACATCATCACCGGGCTGTCGGTGGGCATGGAGTCGGCGCTGCTGCCCACGCTGGCGATCGTGGCCGGCATCCTCGGCGCGTTCGGCGTCGCCGGCGGCGGCGAGGAGGGCGTGTACGGCATCGCGATCGCCTCGATGGCGATGCTGTCGATGACCGGCGTGATCGTCGCGCTGGACTCCTACGGGCCGGTGACCGACAACGCCGGCGGCGTGGCCGAGATGGCCGACCTTCCCGACGAGATCCGCGACGTCACCGACGCGCTCGACTCGGTGGGCAACACCACCAAGGCGACCACCAAGGGCTACGCGATCGGGTCGGCGGCGCTGGCGGCGATCGTGCTGTTCAGCGACTACACCCACTCGCTGGCCGAGGAGGGGGTGGCCGGCGCCGATCTGGCCTTCGCCCTCGACGACCCCTTCGTGCTCGCCGGGCTGTTCATCGGCGGGCTGGTTGTGATGATCTTCTCCGCGCTGGCCACCGGCGCGGTGGGGCGCGCCTCCGGCGCGGTGGTCGAGGAGGTCCGCCGCCAGTTCAACGAGATCGACGGGATCATGGAGGGCACCACGCGGCCGGACTACGCCACGTGCGTCGACATCGTCACCAAGCGGTCGCTGAAGGAGATGATCGTCCCCGGGGTCATCCCGGTGGTGACCACGCTGCTGGTGGGTTTCCTGCTGGGCCCGCAGGCGCTGGGCGGGCTGTTGATCGGTGTCATCGTGGTGGGCATCGCCATGGCGATGCTGCAGAACAACAGCGGCGGCGCCTGGGACAACGCCAAGAAGTACATCGAGGACGGCAACTTCGGCGGCAAGGGCAGCGACGCCCACGCCGCGTCGGTCACCGGCGACACCGTCGGCGACCCCCTCAAGGACACGGCCGGGCCAGCCATCAACCCGGTCATCAAGGTGGTCAACGTGGTGGCGCTGCTGGCCGCCCCCGTGATCGCGCTGGTTGTGCTGTAGAGCCCGGGCCGTCAAAACCGTCAGAAGAAGTACGACCACACGCCCCATCCGCCGGCGGCGGTGATCACCGCCCCGACCACGAGCCGGACCAGGATGGCGGGGGTGGCCACGGGCGTAGTCAGCTCTTTGTCGCCGCCGGGCACCTTGCCGGTGCGTTTGGCTTGCACCATCGCCGCGCCGGTGCCTCCCAGCATGGCCACGCCCAGGGCGGCCACCAGGAGCGCGCCGATCAGCAGATACTCCCGTCCCACAGCGCCTCCTCTGCTCTGACCCGGGCAGGTCGCGGCCCCGTCGGCATGTCCGGCTACAACGGCGCGGCGCCGCCCTTGGGCTCGGCCGAGCTGTCCTCTCCGCCGCGGCGGAGGTTGGCAAAGCGGCTCGTCGATCCGAGGAACGCCAGCGGGATCGTGCCGATCGGCCCGTTGCGGTGCTTGGCCACCAGCAGCTCGGCTTCGCCCTTGGCCGGCGAGTCGGGGTCGTAGACCTCGTCGCGGTAGATGAACGAGACGATGTCGGCGTCCTGCTCCAGGCTGTTCTCGACCACCACGCCGTCGGCCAGGAAGTTGTGGGTCGACTCGACCGTCGCGTCGAACACCGGCTGATCGCCCAGGTCGTCGATCGCGACCACCTCGTCCCACCACAGGTCCGCCCGCGCCAGCCGGCGCAGATGGTCGCTGTCGACCACCTCGGCGGCGCGCCGCACCACCTCCCGCGACGGCGGGTGCAGCCACAGCGTCGTGCCGCACACGCCGAGATCCATCGCCGCGGTGAACTGCGCCGGGGTGAGCCCGCGGTCGGCCAGGCCCCGGCCGACCGCGTCCCACACGTCGACGGGCAGGGTGTCGGCATCGGCGACGGCGCTCGCCCCGCGGACGCGCTCGCGCAGCTGGCCGGCCGGCTCGCCGTGGTCGCCGCCCGCCTCAAGCCGGTCCAGGAAGGCCTGCTGGGCCTCGCCTCCGACCACCTCGACCCGCTGGCTGGCGTCGCCGGCGTTAGCCACGACGGCGCTGGCGATGCCCAGCCGCGTCAGCGCCCGCTGCAGGCTGTGTGCCAGTCCGGCGCTTGCCGTGGGGTAGGCACAGGCCACGCCGCCAGCGTCGGCGCGCACCGAGCCGGCGAGAACCCACATCCGGGCGACGATCTCGGTGAGCTGGCTGTCCTTGAGACGAAAGACCGCCTCGGGGAGGTGGCCCTGGCGCGCGCTCTCCTCGGCGACCCGGGCGACCTCGGCCTCCGGCCAGGCCTCGGCCGACTGCGGCTCGGGCACCTGGCGGGGCACCGCCAGCCGGCTGCCGACGGCGAGCTCGTCGAGGCGCGTCCAGCCGTCGAAGGTCAAGAACGGATGGTTGGCGCTGGCATCGATCCGGCGTCCCGAGCGCAGCCGCAACCGGAACACCCGCTTGGTGCCGGTGGGAAACGCGCGCACCATCCGCGCCGGCGTCAGCCGGTAGTCGGCGTCGACGCTCCACACCCACACGTCGCGGTCGTCGTTGGCGGCGAGCTCGGCGATGGGCACCTCGTCGCCGGTGTCGGCGCGCCACACGCGCGTGTCGCCGGGCACACAACCCGACTCGCGCAGGTCGGCGAGCTGGGGGCGGTGGTCGACGCGGTCCTCGGGTTTGCGCGACAGCTGGCTCAACGCGATCACGGGCACGTTGAGCTCTTTAGCCAAAACCTTCATCCCGCGCGAGAACTGGGCCACCTCCTGCACGCGGCTTTCCACGTGCTGGGGCGACTGCATCAGCTGCAGGTAATCCACGATGACCAGGTCGAGGCCGTGCTGCTGTTTGAGCCGCCGGCACTTCGACCGGATCTCCATCATCG
>CAYQMQ010000271.1:0-3358 GCA_964418395.1 uncultured Actinomycetota bacterium | reverse complement strand
CCCAGCAGACCACCAGCGGGATCGTGGCGCTGATCTTCGGGATCCTGCAGTTCGTCGCCCTGCCGCTGATCGGCGCGATCGTGGCCCTGGTGGCCGGCTACAGCTCCCGCAACGAGGCCCAGCGCAACCCGGCGGTGAAAGATGACCTGGGGCGCATCGGCCGCATCCTGGGCTGGATCGGCTTGGCGCTGACCCTGGCCGGCGTCCTGGTGTTGATCCTGTTCGTCGTCGCGCTCGGCGGGCTCGCCTTCCTCGGGTTCGTCGCCGCGCCGCTGAGCGGGTGACGCCGTGGACGAGGCCCGGAACCACCGCGGCCCGCCTCCGCCCGTGAGGAACCAGCATGCGTGACGAGCTCTCGCGCCAGGCCAAGTCCGCCCTGGCCAGGGCGCTGAGCGTGCTCGCCGGCGGGCTGCACATGGGCGCCTCGGCCGCCCATCAAGGCGCGCAGGCCCTCCGGCCCCCCGCCGAGCGCGCCCACCCGCCGCCGGCCCCGGCCGGGGGCGGCACCGAGGCTCAGCCGGCGCGGAGCGCGACCGTGATCGGCGACCTCGTCCACCGCCCCGCCCGCGAGGTCATCGACGAGATGGAGCGGTTGTCGGCCGACGAGTTGCGCCGGCTGCGCGAGCACGAACGGTCCGGCAAGCAGCGCAAGACGGTGCTCGAGGCCGCCGACGCCGCGCTGGCCAGCCGGACCGGCTGACCGTCAGCGGCCTTCGAGGTCGGCGCGACGCTGCAGGTACTCATCGCGCTCGATCTCCCCGCGCGCGTAACGCAGCTGGAGCGCCTGCAACGGGTCGAGCGTCTCCGGGTCGAGCCCCGTCGTGGCGCTGCTACCCGCCCCCTCCGAGACGCCGGCCGCACCATTCGCCGGCTCGGATGCGGTGTCCGTGGACTCGGCATCGTCGGAAGCGCCGGAGGCGTGCGCCTGCTCGGCCTCGGCGGCCCGGCGGGCCTGGCGCACCCCGCCGACGGTGGCCACGATCAGCACCACCAGCGCCACCAGGGCGATCGCCAGCACCAGCGCCACGCCCCACCATCCGAGATCTTCCAAGAACGTCATGGGCCGCCCCTGTCGAATGCGGTCGGCAGGCCGCCGAGCCACGCCCACTCGGCGGCTTGCAGGTCGAGGTCAGCGATCGTGTCCACCGACAAGGTGGCGCCTCCGCTCGTCTCGCCGAGCACGCTCGCGTGCAGCCCCACCGACTCGGTGGCGCGCACCACGGCGTCGACGTCGTCGTCGCCGGCGGTGGCCACCACGCGGGTGGGCGCCTCGCTGAACAGCCACTGCCGGCCGGACACGCCCGGCTCGGGCGCCACCCGCGCGCCGACGCCGCTGTGCAGGCAGCACTCGGCGAGGGCCACCGCCAGGCCGCCGTCGGCGACGTCGTGGGCGCTGGCCACCAGCCCCTCAGCGGCCAGGCGGACCAGCAGCTGGTGCAGCGCCGCTTCGGCGGCGAGGTCGATGGCCGGCAGCGCGCCGGCGAGCTCGCCGCGGTGCACCCACTGCCACAGGCTGCCGGCGAGCCCGGCGGTGGTGGGCGCTCCCAGCAGCAGGATCCGGTCGCCGGGCTGGCGGAACGCGGCGGGCACGCTCGTGGCGACGTCGTCGATCACGCCGAGGACGCCGACCACCGGGGTGGGGTGGATGTCGGCGGTGCCGGTGGCGTTGTAGAAGCTGACGTTGCCGCCGGTGACCGGCGTGCCCAGCGCGGCGCACGCCTCGCTCATGCCGTCCACCGTCGCCGAGAACGCGCCCATCACCGGCGGGCGCGTGGGGTCGCCGAAGTTCAGGCAGTTGGTGGCCGCCACCGGCCGGGCGCCGGTGCAGGCCACGTTGCGGGCGGCTTCGGCGACGAGCTGGCGGGCGGCCTCGGCCGGGTCGAGGCTGCAGCGGCGGCCGTTGCCGTCGGTGGCCACCGCCACGCCCCGGCGGGTCGCCCCCGGCATGCCGTCCGCGCCGGGCAGGCGCAGCACGGCCGCGTCCCCGCCGGGGCCGGCGACCGTGCCCGACTGCACCGCCGAGTCGTACTGCTCGGTGACCCAGCTGGGATCGGCCACGCGGGGGTGGCCCAACAGCCCGCGCCACTCGGCGGCGAGATCGGCCGGCTCATCCGCGCCGACAGGCCCCTCGGCGGCGGCCGCGTCGGCGTCCTCGCCCGCTCGCGGGTGCACCCACGCCTCGACGGGGCGCTCGTAGACGGGCCCGTCGTCGGCCAGCGACGCCGCCGGCACGTCGTGGACCACCTCGCCGCCGTGGACGAACACCAGCCGGTCGCCGTCGGTGACCTCTCCGATGGGCGTGGCGTCCACGCCCCACCGGCGGCACACGGCGAGCACGTCGGCGAGCCGGTCGGGGTGGGCGAGGGCGAGCATGCGCTCCTGGGACTCCGAGCACAGGATCTCCCAGGCGGCCATCGACGGCTCGCGCAACGGCACCGCGTCGAGCTCGACGCGCATGCCCACGCCGCCGGCGGCGGCCAGCTCAGCGGACGAGCAGGCGATCCCGGCCGCGCCCATGTCCTGGATGCCGGCCACCAGGCCCCGCTCGTACAGCTCCAGGCACGCCTCGATGAGCAGCTTGCCGGCGAAGGGGTCGCCGACCTGCACGTTGGGCCGTTTCGCGTTGTCGGCACCGGCGTCCTCGCCGAAGCCGGCGCTGGCCAGCACCGAGGCCCCGCCGATGCCGTCGCGGCCGGTGCGCTGGCCGATCAGCACCGCCACGTCACCGACCCGCTCGGCCCGGGCCAGCTGCAACCGACCCGCCGGCAGCGCGCCGACGCACAGTGCGTTGACCAGCGGGTTGCGGTCGTAGCACGGGTCCACGTCGATCTCGCCGCCGACGGTGGGCACCCCGATCGGGTTGCCGTAGCCCCCGACGCCGCGCACCACGCCGTCGGCGATGCGGGCCGTGCCGGGCGCCGCCGGGTCGCCGAAGCGCAAGCTGTCCAGGATCGCGATCGGACGGGCGCCCATGGTCAGGATGTCGCGGATGATGCCGCCCACCCCGGTGGCCGCCCCCTGGAAGGGCTCCACGTAGCTGGGGTGGTTGTGGCTCTCGATCTTGAACGCCACCGCGAGCCCGTCGCCGACGTCGACCACGCCGGCGTTCTCGCCGGGGCCGACCAGCACCTGCGGGCCGTCCGCGGGCAGCCGGCGCAGGTGCACCTTCGAGGTCTTGTACGAGCAGTGCTCGGACCACATGACCGAATACGCGCCGAGCTCGGCGGTCGACGGCACCCGGTCGAGCGTGGCGACGATCGCGGCGTACTCCTCGCCGGTGAGGCCGAGCTGCTCGGCCAGCGCCTCGGGATCGGGCGCCGGCTCGGGGACGTGGCGGCCGGCGGTGGCGGCGCCCGCT
>CAYQMQ010000270.1:0-3365 GCA_964418395.1 uncultured Actinomycetota bacterium | reverse complement strand
CTGCTGCGGCTCACCGTCGAGCTGCCCGATCCGCTCGCCGCGCGTTGGCGCGGCGGCTACACCCCGCCACGCGACCCGTACGCGCGGGCAGCGTGGGTGGTGCGATGACCGATCAGGGTGGGTGTATGGCTCCTGGCCGATCGAGGCTGGGTGTACGGCTCGTGGCCGCCCGGTAGACTGCGGATGTCGCTGTTGCCTACCCGTTGCCGCGCTTGACGAGCACCCCTATTCAGGTCAAGACGAGTATCCCCGCGCACCACTCGATGGTGTCAGTTCTCGGCACGGGCGATGAGCTCCTTCGCCTGATCGAGGACCGCTTCGGTGTCCAGATCTTCGTCCGAGGCAACGAGATCACCGTCACAGGCGACGAGGAGCAAGCCGCGATGGCGGTGCAAGTGTTCGAGGAGATGGCCAAGCTGCTCGACACCGGCCATCACCTGGATGCGGACACGACCTCGGCCACGATCGACATCGTCCAAAGCGATCGGCATCCGTCCCCGGCCGAGGTCTTGGGCGACGAGGCCCTGACCCATCGCGGGCGGGCGATCCGGGCCAAGTCGGTGGGCCAGAAGCGCTACCTGGACGCGATCCGCGACAACACCGTCGTGTTCGGGATCGGGCCGGCCGGCACCGGCAAGACCTACCTCGCCATGGCCATGGCCGTGCTGGCGCTCAAGCGCAAAGAGGTCAACCGGATCATCCTCACCCGGCCGGCGGTCGAGGCCGGCGAGCGGCTGGGCTACCTGCCCGGGACGCTGCACGAGAAGATCGATCCCTACCTGCGCCCCCTGTTCGACGCCCTGCACGACATGATGGACGCCGAGCAGATCACCACGAACATGGAGCGGGGGCTCATCGAGGTCGCGCCGCTGGCGTTCATGCGCGGCCGAACCCTCAACGACAGCTTCATCGTGCTGGACGAAGCGCAAAACACCACCCCGGAGCAGATGAAGATGTTCCTGACCCGGATCGGGTTCGGGTCCCGGTGCGTGGTCACCGGTGACGTGACCCAGGTGGATCTGCCGGGCGGGCACCGGTCCGGGCTGAAGGTCGTGCGCGAGATCCTGGACGGCATCGACGGCGTCGCCTTCCGCGAGCTCGGCGGCGACGACGTGGTCCGCCACCGCATCGTGCAGGAGATCGTGGAGGCCTACGCCGCGTTCGACGCTCGCACCGGCGGCGCCGGGGGCGGGCACGGACCGGAGGAAAGCGCCGACCGCCGTCACCACGGCGGGGCTGAGGGCGAGGGGGAACCGCCCGGTGTCCAGCGTTAGCCGACAAGATCCCGCTGCGACCGCAGCGGCCCCGCCGAAACGATCGCGACGATGACGGTGTCCGTGGTCGACGAGCAGCAGCGCCCGGTCCCGACGGACCGGTTGCGAGCCCTGGCCGACCACGCGCTGACCGCCGAGGGGGTGCCCGAGGCCATGGAGCTGACGGTGCTGCTGGTCGACGGTCCCGCGATCGCCGAGCTCAACCGCGAGCACCTCGACGGCAACGGGCCCACCGACGTGTTGGCGTTCCCGATGGACCGACCCGACGAGGCGACCGGCAGCGTGCCCGCCATCCTCGGCGACGTGGTGCTGTGCCCGGTGGTGGCCGAGCGGCAGGCCGGCGGGCAGCCGAGCGCCGAGCTCGAGATGCTGCTGATCCACGGCATCCTGCACCTGCTCGGCCATGATCACGCGGAGGAGGACGAGCGGCGGGTCATGTTCGCCCGCACGGATGCGCTGCTGGCCGACTTCCGCCAGGTCTACGGCGACCCGCCCGAGGCGCCCGAGCCGCCCCCGGCGACGTCTGCCGCCGACACCGGGGAGGGACGCCCGTGACATCAGCTGAGGTGTGGGGCCTGGTCGGGGTGGCGGCGTGTGTGCTGGTGGCGGCGACGTTCGCCGCGGCGCAGCGGGCGCTGGGCAAGGTCACGCTGACCCAAGCCCGGGCGGCGGCTCAGGCCCAGCAGCGCGGAGCGGCGGCGCTGACCGAGCTGATGCGGGACCCGGTGCGCGCGCTGAACACCACGGCGCTGGTCGTGCTGGCCGCCCAGGTCACCGGCGTGGCCACCCTCACCGTGGTGGTGGACCACTTCCTTGCCGATGGCCCGACCGTGCTGGTGGCGGCCGTGGGCGGAGCGGTCCTGCTGTTCGTCGTCGCCGAAGTGGCGCCCAAGACCCTGGCGCTGGCCGACCCCGAGCGCACCGCCCGGCTGACGGCCCCGTGGGTTCGGCGTCTGGCGCTGGTCCTCGGTGGGATCGCCGGTGTGCTGATGCGGCTCGGCCGGTTGCTGGCCGGCGGCCGCCACCGCCCGTCGAGCCCCTATGTGACCGAGGATGAGCTGCGCGCGATGATCGACGCCGCCGAGTCCGAGGAGGTCATCGAGGCCGGCGAGCGGGCCATGATCCACTCCATCTTCGAGCTCGGCGACACGGTGGTGCGCGAGATCATGGTCCCGCGTCCCGACATGATCACCGTCAGCGTCGACGCGCCCGTCGACGAGGTGCTGCAGGTCATCATCGATCACGGCTACTCGCGCTTGCCGGTGTGGCGCGACGACCGCGACCGCATCGTCGGGCTGGTCTACGCCAAGGACGTGCTCGCGTGGATGCGCGAGGGACACGGCGGCAACGAGTCGTGGGAGGAGCTGCTGCGGGCCCCGTTCTTCGTGCCCGAGCTCAAACGCGTCGACGATCTGCTGCGCGACCTGCAGGCCCAGAAGGTGCACATGGCGGTGGTCGTGGACGAGTACGGCGCCACCACGGGACTGGTCACGATCGAGGACATCCTGGAGGAGATCGTCGGCGAGATCGTCGACGAGTACGACATCGAAGAGCCGCTGGTCGAACAGACCGAGGAGGGCGGCTTGCGGGTGGACGCGCGCCTTCCCGTCCACGAGCTCGCCGAGCTCGTCACCTGCGAGCTGCCCGACGACGAGTGGGACACCGTCGGCGGCCTCCTGGTGGGGATGCTGGGCCGGGTGCCGTCCCCGGGGGAGGCGGTCGACCTGGAGGGTCTGCGCCTGACCGCGGTGGACGTCGACGGCCGACGCGTGGCCAAGGTCGCCGTCGACCGGCTCGAGCCCGTCGACGACGGCGACGAGGCCCCGACGGTGGCCCGCGACGGCGACGGGGCCGAGCCGTTCGGTGACGGCCGGTCGCCCTCCGATCAGACGTCGGGGCACGCGCCCGGCCACCCGTCGTGACCGAGGACGACGGCCCCGGCGACGCCGAGCTGGTGGCCGCTGCGCGGGCCGTGCGCGGCTATGCCCATGCGCCGTGGTCGGGCTTCGCCGTCGGCGCGGCGTTGCGCACCGCCGAGCGCACCGTCCACCTCGGCGTGAACGTCGAGAGCGTGGCGCTGCCCGCGGGGTT
>CAYQMQ010000269.1:0-3367 GCA_964418395.1 uncultured Actinomycetota bacterium | reverse complement strand
GGCATGAGCGACGGGACGCTGCCACAGCTGGCCGACGTCGTCGAAGACGCCACCCACTGCACGTATTGCCCGAAGATGTGCCGCTTCGCCTGCCCCGTGGCTTCGGCCACCGGCCGCGAGGCCCACCACCCGTGGGGCATCGATCGCGCCGTCACGGCCTTGGCCGGAGGCCGGGCTGACGCCTCGATCGCGGACGCTGTCTTCGCCTGCACCGGCTGCCGCCGCTGCGGCTCGGCGTGCCTGCCGGGGCTGGATCTTCCCACCCACGTGCGCGCGGCCCGCGCCGAGCTCGTGGCCCGAGGAGAGGCGCCGCGCGTGGCCGTGCCCGACGCCCGGCCGGTGAGGGGGGCGCTGGCCGACGGTGCGAGAGCCGATGCGCCGCTGGTGGTCTGGCCCGGATGCGCCGGCACCGGTGGCGGCGATGCCGCCCTGGCCGCCGTGCTGGCCGCCGCGGGGTGCACCTGGCGTCTGCCGACCGAGCCCGTCTGCTGCGGAGCCCGAGCGGCTGATGTCGGCCACGCCGCCGACGCGGAAGGACGCTGGCGGGCGAGCCGGCGACAGCTGGCCGACGCCGAGCGCGTCGTCGTGCCCGATCCCCACTGCGCCCGGCGCCTGCGCATCGACGGCGATGACGGGCGCGTGATCACCGTTCCCGAGCTGGTCGCTGAGCTCGTCGACGACCTGCCCGTGTCGCCCACCGGCGAGCGCGCCACGTGGCACGACCCCTGCTGGCTGGCCCGCGGCCTCGGCGTGGCCGACGCCCCGCGTCGCGTGATCGGTGTCGTGACCGGCACGCCGGTGGTCGAGGCCTGGTCCCACCTCGACCGGACCGCCTGCACCGGTGCCGGCATGGGCCTGCCCGCCACCCACCCCGACGCCGCGGAGGCGATGGCAGTCGGCTGCCGCCGCGACCTCGCGGCCACTCGAGCCGACGTCGTGGTCACCGGCTGCCCCGACGCGGGGGCCACGCTCGCCGTCGGCGAACTCGCCGATCAGCACGTCGACCTCGTCCGTTTCGTCGCCGATCGGCTGAGCCCATGATCCGTGACCGCCTCACGTCCGGCACGAGCACATGACGCACGAGCTCGGGGCGCTGCGCCTCATCGTCAACCCCCAGGCGGGACGGGGCCGGGTGCGACAGAACCTGGCGAACCTGCGCCGGGCCCTGGACGAGCACGGTCTCGACCACGACGTGGTCGAGACCGAAGGGCCCGGCCACGCCACGACCCTGACGCGGGAGGCCCTCGCGGCGGGGTGGCGCTATGTCGCCGCGGTCGGCGGTGACGGGACCGTCCACGAAGTCCTCAACGGCTGGTTCGACGGCGACGATCCGGTCGCGGATCAGGCGGTGCTCGCGGTGGCCTCCGCCGGCTCGGGATCGGACTTCGCCCGCACGTTCGGGCTGCCGCGACGCCCCGAGGTCTTGGTGCATCACTTCGCCAGCACCGACACCGTCCCCGTCGACGTCGGGCGCATGCGCTACCGCGACACGGACGGCGTCGACACCACGCGGTTGTTCGCCAACATCGCTGAGGTCGGCTGGGGCGCCGAGGTCGTGCGGCGAGCGAACCGGTCCCCGCGGTGGCTGGGCCGGGCGCGCTATCTCGCCGCGGCCTACGGCGCGATCGCTGCCACCCGGCGGCCCCAGACGAGCGTCGAGCTCGGCCACACCACGCTGGAGCGGCCGCTGGTGAACCTGGTGGTCGCCAACGGCCAGTTCTTCGGCGGTGGCATGAAGGTCGCCCCCCGGGCGGTGCCGGACGACGACCGGTTCAACGTGCAGCTGTTCTGGGGCGGGCGCAGCCAGGTGTTCGTGCTCACCACGCGCATCTTCCGCGGCGACCACCTGCCCCACCCGAACATCGCCGAGCACCAGAGCGCGACGGTGGCCGTCGAGTCCGTCGAGCCGCTGGCGGTCGAAGCAGACGGCGAATACCTCGGCACCACCCCCGCCAGCTTCTCGCTGCTGCCCCGGGCGCTGCGGCTGAAGGTGTGACTCGTACCCCTCGCGCCTGCCTCCCATCCCTGAGCCGAGGTTTGCCCGGCGCCGTGACTAGTCCATACTGGCTACATGAACGACGCGTAAGGGGTACGTACTAAGAGTAGCAAAGGGTTCACCCGGAGTGTGGGATCGTGTTGGGTCCGCCTGCGGGGCACGGGTCGCCTCGAGCCCAGCCAGAGACCGTTAGGGGAAGGTATGCGACGAACCATCACAGCCACGATCGCGCTCATCGTGCTGGTGCTCGCCTCGATGGCGCCAGCCGCGGCTCAACAGACCGCGGATCGAGCGCGCGCGGAGGCCTGGGGCGCCCAGGTCACCGGGATCGCCGATCTCGGCCCGCTGCCCGATCCCGTCGTCGCCGAGGTGCCCCCGGGCGAGCAGGCAAGCGACAGCTTCGTCGAGGTGCCCGCCGAGCCCGCGGTGTTCTCGGCCACCCTGAGCGGCAACGTGGAAGCGGCCCAACAGAACACCGTCAGCGCTCGGCTCCAGGATCGTGCCGCCGGCGCCAGCGCCGGGACGCTGCCCACCGCCTGGAACGCGGCGGGGCACGCCATCACCGAGGAACTGGGGGCTCTGTTCGCCGGCGGAGGCGGCGGCGGCGTCGAGGTGCCGCAAGAGCTCGAGGACATATTGGGCGGCCTCGGGGGCGGCGAGGAGCTGCAGAACGCCGAGCCCCAACAGGTGGAGGAGGCGCTCCTGACCGCAGAGGTGCTCGAGTCAGAGGCGCTGGCCGGCTGCCTGAACGGCTCCCCCGTGTTCGCCACCGGCTCGCGCGTGCAGCGTCTGACCTTCGGCGGCGAGAACCTCGGCCTGCTCGACGAGCCGGTGCAGCTGCTGGTGGAGGGCCGGCCCAACGAGGACGTGCTGGCCAACACCCCCGGCGGGGAAGCCCTCGCCGAGGCCGGTCTCGAGGTCATCGCCTGGGAGACCAACTGGGACGGCGCGACCGGCACCAGCGGCGGCGACACCGTCGAGGTCAACGCCTTGCGCGTGTCGGTGACCGAGGGCAGCCCGCTCGCTGAGCTGGTGGGCGCTCAGAACGTCACCGTGTCCCACAGCGAGGCGAGCGTGGACTGCGCTGACGCCGACGTCGGCCCCGTCGAGGAGCCGGGCCCGGACGTCCAGGAACCGGGCACCCAACCGGTCGACCGGCGGCTGCCTGACACCGGCGGCGGCGTGGCCGGCGTGGCTGCGGCGGTGCTGTTGGGCGCCGGCGCCAGCATCGCGGCCGTGCGGCGCTGGGTGGCGTGACTCAGCCGTTGGCGAGCGGGATCGGGCCGCGTTCCGCGGCCACCCCGGCGCGGTAGGCGGCGGCCTCGTCCTTGGCGCGTTGCTCGGACCAGCCGAGCTCCTCGGCGAGGATCG
>CAYQMQ010000268.1:0-3368 GCA_964418395.1 uncultured Actinomycetota bacterium | reverse complement strand
GCGCCGCACGTGGCCGCCGGCGTCGACGTCGGCGGCACCTTCACCGACACGGTCGCCGTCCTCGACGGGGGCCGGGTGCGCGCCCGCAAGGTGCCCACGACGCCCGAGGATCAAAGCGCGGGCGTGACCCACGGTCTGCACGTGGCCGGAGCCGACGCGCCCGGCCTGCTCGTCCACGGGACGACGACGGCGACGAACGCGGTGCTGGAACGGCAGGTGGCCCGCGCGGCGCTGGTGGTCACCGCCGGCTTCGCCGACGTGCTGGCGATCGGCCGCCAGGACCGCCCGTCGCTGTACGACCTCGCCGTGGTGCGCCCGGATCCGGTCGTGCCGCGCGAGCGGGTGGTGGTCGCCAACGAGCGCCGCGCCGCAGACGGGCAGGTGCTCACGCCCCTGGACGAGCGCGAGCGGCAACGCGTCGTCGAGGCCGTGGCCGCGCTCGATCCCGAGTCGGTGGCGATCAGCCTGCTGTTCGGCTTCGCCGACGACGGCCACGAGCGGGCGCTGGCCGCCGACCTGCGGGCCGCGCTCGACGCGCCGGTGACGGTCGCCAGCGAGCTGTTGCCGGAGTTCCGCGAGTACGAGCGCACCTCCACGTGCGCGCTCAACGCCGCGGTCGCGCCGGTGATGGGCCGGTACCTGTCGAGCCTGGCCGCGGCGTTGCCGGACACGCGCGTGTCGGTGATGACCTCGGGCGGGGGCACCGCCGCGCTGGACGTCGCTGCCGCGGCGCCGGTCCACACCCTGTTGTCGGGCCCGGCGGCCGGCGTGGTCGCGGCAGCGGCGGTGGCCCGGCGCGCCGGCTATGCCGACGCGGTCGCCTTCGACATGGGCGGCACCTCCACTGACGTGTGCCTCATCCGCGACGGCGAGCCACAGCGGCATTCGTCCGGCGAGATCGGCGGGCTGCCGTTTCTGACCCCGGCAACCGCGGTGCACACCGTCGGTGCCGGCGGCGGCTCGCTGGCGTGGGTGGACACCGGCGGCGCGCTGCGGGTGGGCCCCCGTTCGGCGGGGGCGGTGCCCGGCCCGGCGTGCTACGGCCGCGGAGGCGACGAGCCCACGGTCACCGACGCTCACGCCGTCCTCGGCCACCTCGGCGCGGGCGCCGCGTTGGGCTCGGGGTCGTTGACGCTGGACCTCGAGGCGGCCCACAAGGCGTTGGCGGACCTGCCGAACGCGGGTGGGGACGCGGCCGGGCCGGCCGCCGACGTGCTCGCCGTGGTGCGCGCGACGATGGCCCGCGCGCTCCGGCGCGTGTCCACCGAGCAGGGCGTGGACCCCGGCGGGCTCGCGCTGGTCGCCTACGGCGGCGCCGGGCCGTTGCACGCGTGCGCGTTGGCCCGCGAGCTGGGCTGTCCGGCGGTGCTGGTGCCCGCCGCGCCGGGGGTGGCCAGCGCCCTGGGGCTGCTCCTGGCCCCGCCGCGGGCGGAAAGCTCCCGGACGGTGATGATCGTGGTGCCGGCCGGGGCCGTGACCGGCACCGCCGACCCGCTGGCCCACCTCGCGGCGGTATGGCATGAGCTCGCCGCCGACGCGGCTGCCACGCTGAACCGGCAGGGCGCCGGCGACACGCGGCTGCGGTGGCTGGCCGACCTGCGGTACGCGGGTCAGGCACACGAGCTGCGGGTGGAGGTGGGAGCCGACGCCGACGCGGCCGGCCTGCGAGAGGCCCTGCACCGGGCCCACGCCGACGCCTACGGCTATCGCGTCGACGACGCCGACGTCGAGGTGGTCACCGTGCGGGCGGTCGCGGAAGGGCCGCCGGTGCTGGGGTCCCCGCCGGCCGAGTGGGACCTGGGCGACCACGCCACCGCGGGCGCCGACGCTGCCGCACCCGGCGAGGCCGTCGTCGGACTGGCCGACGGGCACCCGGCGCGTGCCACCGTCGTCGACCGATCGACGTTGGGCACGGGCGGGACCATCAGCGGCCCGGCCCTGGTGCGCCAGCCGGATGCGACCACGCTGCTGGAAGCCGGCGACCGCGCCTGGGTCGACGATGTCGGCACGCTTGTGATCGAGATCGGCGCCGTGCCGTGAGCGGCTCGTCCTCCACCAGCCGAGGGCCGGCGAGCTCGGACGCGTCCTTGTCGTCGGCTGCGCTCGAGGTGATGCGTCACGCGCTCGACGGGGTCGCCGAGGAGATGGGCGCGGCCCTGCGCCACACCGCGCATTCGCCGAACATCAAAGAGCGGGTCGACTGCTCGGCGGCGGTGTTCGACCGCGAGGGGGTGATGGTCGCCCAGGCCGCTCACATCCCGGTGCATCTGGGCTCGATGCCGGCCAGCGTCGCCGCCGCGGTCGAAGCCGCCGGGGGCGTGCTGGCACCGGGCACGCAGATCGTGCTCAACGACCCCTACGCCGGCGGCAACCACCTGCCGGATTTGACGGTGGTCGCCGCGGTCGGCGACCCGGACGCTGAGCCCCCCGGCCGGCTGTTGGGTTATGTCGCCAACCGGGCCCATCACGCCGACGTGGGCGGCGCCGCGCCGGGGTCCATGCCGGCCGGTGCGGAGGACATCGCCGCGGAGGGACTGCGGGTGCCGCCCACGGTGATCGCCGACGTCGACGGCCCGCGCGAGGAGCTGATCAGCCTCATCGCGGCGAACTCGCGCACCCCCGCCGAGCGCGTCGGCGACCTGCGGGCCCAGCTGGCCGCCAACCACGTGGGCGCGCGGCGCCTGCGCGAGCTCGCCGCCCGCACGAGCCAGCAGCACGGTGGGGGCGGCTGGCTGGAGACCGCGATGCGGGAGGTCTGTGCCTACAGCGACCGGCGGGTGCGCGCGGCCATCAGCGCGCTGCCGGACGGCCGTTGGCAGGCCGCCGACCTGCTCGAGGTCGGCGACGGTCTCACCATCCGCGCGGCGCTGACCATCGACGGCGACGAGCTGACGATCGACTTCTCCGGCTCGGCTGCCCAAGTTCGGGTGGGCATCAACGCGGTGCGGGCGGTGACGGTCAGCGCGGCCTGGTTCGTGGTGCGCCAGCTCACCGACCCTCACGCGCCACCGAACGCGGGCTGCTATCGCGCCGTCGAGGTGCGCACCGAGCCGGGCACGGTGGTGGACGCGACGTGGCCGGCGCCGGTGGCGGCCGGCAACGTCGAGACGAGCCAGCGGGTGGTGGACGTGGTCCAGGCCTGCTTCGCCCAGGCCGCCCCGGAGCGCACGCCGGCGGCGAGCCAGGGCACGATGAACAACGTGTTGATCGGCTCCGGCGGCGCGACCCCGTTCTCCTACTACGAGACGATTGCCGGCGGCGAGGGGGCGACGCCCTCGCGGGACGGGATGAGCGGGGTGCACACCGGCATGACCAACACCCGCAACACGCCGGCCGAGGCCCTCGAGCTCGCCTATCCGCTGCGGGTG
>CAYQMQ010000267.1:0-3379 GCA_964418395.1 uncultured Actinomycetota bacterium | reverse complement strand
TGGATGAACTCGGCGACGTCGGTGGGCAGCGCTTCCCAGTTGTAGATGAGCTGGGCTTCGGCGACGAGATCGGTTGCCTTCGGACCAACGATGTGGACGCCGAGAACCTTCCCGCCGCCCTTGGCGGCGAGAACCTTCGTGTGCCCGGTGCCCTTCATCATCATGGCCCGCCCGTTGTGGCTGAACGGGAAGGTCGTCTTGTCGTAGTCGATGCCCTGGCTCTGCAGCTCCTGCTCGGTGTAGCCGACGCTGCCGATCTCGGGGTGGCAGTAGTAGACGCGGGGCACGCCCCGGTAGTCGATCGGCCGGGCGGGCAGGCCCGCCACCTGATCGGCTACGAGCATCCCCTCCTGGAAGGAGGCGTGGGCCAACCCCAGCGACGGGGGCGGCAGGATGTCGCCGATCGCGTAGACGCCGTCGACGCCGGTGCGGCACCACTCGTCGACGACCACGAAGCCGCGGTCGAGCTTCACGCCGGCTTCCTCGAAGCCCATGTCGGCGGTGATGGGCTTGCGGCCCACCGCCACCATCAACACGTCGCCCTCGAGCGTCTGCTCGCCCTTGCTGGTCTCCACGGTCATGCTGAGCCCGCCGTCGCCCTTGGTGACCTGGGTGGCCTTGGCGCCGGTGTAGCTGGTGATGCCCGCCTTCTTGAAGTCCCTGGCCAGCTGCTTGGACGTGTCGACGTCCTCGCGGGGCACCAGCGCGTCCTCCATCTCGACGATCGCCACCTGCTCGGCGCCCAGGCCCTGCCAGATGGAGGCGAACTCCACGCCCACCGCGCTGGCGCCCAGCACGATCGGCTGGCGGGGGGCTTTCTCGCGGTACAGGGCCTCGTCGGAGGTGATGACCAGCTCGCCGTCCCGGTCGGCGCCGTCGATCGGCACGTCGAGCGGCTTGGAGCCGGTGGCCAGCACCAGCGCCCGCCCAGCGGTCACGGTGCGCTCGCCCTCGCCGGTGGCCACGGTGACCGTGCGGGCGTCCGACAGGCGGCCCGTCCCGGAGATGACCTCGACGCCGCGCTGCTTCAGGGCCTGTTGGAGGCCCTTGTAGTTGGTGTCGACGATCCCGTCCTTGTACTCCAGCAGGCGGGCGCCGTCGACGCCGTCGAACGTCGCCTTGACGCCGTAGTGCTCGCTGTCGCGGGCGTGGTCGGCGACCTCGGCGGCCTGCAGGAACGCCTTGGTGGGGATGCACCCCCAGTGCAGGCAGGTCCCGCCCACCTTCTCCTTCTCGATCAGCGCGACGGACAGGCCGAGACCGGCCGCGTGCAGCGCACACGAGTAGCCGCCGGTGCCGCCGCCGAGGACGACGACGTCGTAGCTGTCGGCCATGGCTCGCTCCTAGAAGGATCGGCGATGCGAACGCGGGACGCATCCTAGCCATCTGCGCGCACTGACGAATCCCGGTCGTCGTGCCAGGGCGGGTGCCGCCGTGCGATTCGCCCGTGTCGTCCGCCTGTGCGGTCGGCCCGCTCGGCGACGGCGGCGCGAATGGCGTCGCCGCAGGTTGCCCCGATAGAGTCGCGAGCCGTTGCCTCGTCGCCGGGCCCATGTCGATGAAGGATGGATTGTGACCGAGGAGCTGATCGCCTCGCCGCTGGCTGATCGCCACCGAGCGCTGGGAGCCAAGCTCGCCGCGTTCGCCGGGTGGGAGATGCCGATCGATTACGGCAGCGTCGTGGCCGAGCACACCGCCGTGCGCGAACAGGTCGGCCTGTTCGACCTGGCGCATCTCGGGTCGGTCAGTGTGACGGGGCCGGACGCCGCCGTCGCGCTGCAGCAGGCGCTGAGCAACGACGCGGAGCGGCTCACGGAGGGCGGCGCGCAGTACACCCTCTGCCTGACCGAGGACGGCGGTATCCGCGACGACCTGATCCTCTACCGTCTCCCGTCGGGCTTCTGGACCGTGCCCAACGCGGCCAACAACGCCGACGTCGTCGCCGCCTTGCGGGCGTGCACCGAGGGGCGCGACGCGCAGGTGACCGACCATGGGCGCGCCGCGGTGTGCCTCGCCGTGCAGGGACCCGAGTCGACGGCCGCGCTGCGCCAGGCCGGTCTCGACCCGGGCGATCTGGAGTTCATGCGCTGCCGGCCGGTGGAGACGCCGGCGGCGGCTGGTCCTGACGGCGCCGCCGCGGGCATCCCCGACGGGGCCATCCTCGCCCGGACCGGCTACACCGGCGAGCGCGGCTACGAGCTCTTCCTGCCCGCCGACTCCGCGCCAGCGCTGTGGGACCGGCTCGTCGCGGCCGGCGCGCAGCCGGTCGGGCTCGGCGCGCGCGACACCCTGCGCCTGGAGATGGGCCTGCCGTTGCACGGCAACGACCTGAGCATCGCCACGAGCCCCGTGGAGGCCCGGCTGATGTGGGCGGTCAAGCTCGGCACCGGGTTCGTCGGCGAGGACGCCGTGGCCGCGATCAAGGAACGGGGCGTGGCCCGCCTGCTGCGCGGGGTGCGCGCCACCGGACGGGGCATCCCCCGCCCGCACTGTCCGGTGACCCGGGACGGGCAGACGCTCGGCGAGCTGTCATCCGGTGGCTACAGCCCGACGCTCGAAGCCGGCATCGGCATGGGATATCTCGAGGCCGTGGAGTGGGGCGACGTCGTCGAGATCGACGTGCGCGGCCGGGCAGTGCCCGCCGACGTGGTCCGCCCGCCGTTCGTGGACCGGTCCCCGAAGGCCTGAGCGCCGGCGGGCCACCCCACGCCGCGCCCTCCGGACCGGCGGCGGAAGAGGCTTGGTCAGCTGCGTCCGCCCCCGCTGAACCGGCCCCGGCGGCGCGTCTCCGCCCCGTGCTCGAAAGCAGCGAGATCACGCACCGTGGCCAGCCGCAGCGAGCCGGGCGGCAGCGATGCCGCGCGCTCGGCGCAGACCATGACCGCGTGGTCGGAGCGGTGGGCGTAGGCCACCCACGCCTCGTCCTCGCACCGAACCCGGAAGGTCACCGGTTCGCCGTCCACCGGCACCGGCATCGGCTGCCACGTCGAGGCGAGGTCCACCACCGCCTCCGGGTCGGCCACGAGGTCGATCCGCCGGTGTCCTCGCGCCTCGCCCACCACGGCCGCGAGCCACGGGTCCAGGTGGCGGGTCATCCGGTCCTCGCGCGACGGCGGGCGCCGCGTGGTGGTCACGCGGACGTCGGTGACGTCAGCGGGATCGCCGGCGGCGAAGCCCGCCGTCAGCTCGCGGAGCCGGCCGTCGGTGTGGTTCTGGTCCACCACGAAGCGGCGGCCGGGCCAGCCCTCGATCTCGTACAGCGGGAACGGCGCCCGGCGCGCCCGCCGCAACCACCGTCCGGATCGGCGTGATCGATTGGGTCCCATCGGCGCCCCGTCCTGGCGTTCGCGCTCGGACCGGCCCACGGTGCTCGTCGGCC
>CAYQMQ010000266.1:0-3380 GCA_964418395.1 uncultured Actinomycetota bacterium | reverse complement strand
GGCCAAGCTCGCAGGCGGGTACGTGCTGACACGGATGCGCGACGGCGACCAGTGGCTGCTGATCAAGCTGGAGGATGAGGGAGCCGATCGACGGCGCAACCCAGTCCGCACTCAGCCCGAATCCGTGCTGTCTGGTCACACCGTCCGCTCCATCGGCCGGGACGCGTCGTGAGCGCCCTGGATCGCCTCGACGAAACTGCCCGTGCGCGCCTACGGGCCGGCCCGCACCCGGAGTGGCGGGCCCCGATGCTGGCCACCCGCCACGACGTGGCCTTTAGCGACGATCAGTGGATCTTCGAGCGCAAGCTCGACGGAGAACGGTGCCTGGCGTTCCGGGACGGACAGCAGGTGCGGCTGCGGTCGCGCAACCGGAAGGCGCTCGAGTCCGCCTATCCCGAGCTCGTCGAGGCCGCGGCCGCCCAACTCCCAGCCGACGGGGTGGTTGACGGCGAAGTCGTCGCCTTCGATGGACCGCGAACGAGCTTCGCGCGCCTGCAGCCGCGCATGCAGGTCAGCGACCCCGAGGAAGCCCGGCGCAGCAGCGTCACGGTGTTCTATTACGTGTTCGACCTGCTGCATCTCGATGGGCGCGACTGCACGGGGTTGGGATTGCGAACCCGCAAGCAGCTGCTGCGTGAGGCGGTGGATTTCACCGATCCGGTGCGGCTCTCGGCGCACCGCAACGGCGATGGGGAGACGTTTTACGCGGAGG
This sequence comes from uncultured Actinomycetota bacterium, assembly GCA_964418395.1. Taxonomy (GTDB): domain Bacteria; phylum Actinomycetota; class Nitriliruptoria; order Euzebyales; family Egibacteraceae; genus QS-5-72-10. Next base: position 2,668 of record CAYQMQ010000266.1, on the reverse strand, counting down.
CGTGCGACCGGGGCTGGGAGGGGCTGATCGCCAAACGCGCCGCGGCCCCCTATACGTCCGGTCGCTCCCGCGACTGGCTCAAGCTGACCTGCACCCACAGTCAGGAGCTGGTGGTCGGAGGGTTCACGGAACCGCAAGGCCAGCGCATCGGGCTCGGGGCGTTGCTGGTGGGGTACTACGACGACGGCCGGTTCGTCTACGCCGGCAAAGTCGGCACCGGCTACGACCACCAGACGCTGCGCACCCTGCGCCAGCAATTGGACCAGCGCCGCCGCGACGATCCGCCGTTCGCCGATGGTGGCCCCAGCCGTGGCGACACCCACTGGGTCGAGCCGGAGCTGGTCGCCGCTGTCTCGTTCACGGAGTGGACCCGCGACGGGCGGCTGCGCCATCCCCGCTTCGAAGGGCTGCGCCGGGACAAGGACCCCGAGCAGGTCGTCAAGGAGGCATCATGACCACGGTGAGCGTGGGTCCTCACGAGATCGAGGTCTCCCACCCCGACAAGGTCATGTTTCCCGAAGCGGGGCTGACCAAGGCAGACCTCGTGGCCTATTACCAGCGGGTGGCGGACCACATGCTGACCCACGTTGGTCAACGGCCGGTGGCCCTGGAACGGTTCCCGGACGGCATCGACGCCGACGGCTTCTTGCAGAAGAAGGTGGCCGATCACTTCCCCGAGTTCGTCGACCGTGTGGAGCTTCCCACCGAAGACGGCACCACCGTCTACCCCGTGATCACGAACGCCGCCACGCTCGTCTACCTGGCCCAACAGGGGACCGTCACGGTCCACGCGTGGCCCAGCCGCCAGGATCACCCGAACCACCCGGACCGCGTGATCTTCGATCTCGACCCGGGCGACGAGGACCTCACCGGGCTCCGCAGCGCCGCCGTCGCCTGCCGCGACGTGCTGGCCGACGTGGGGCTGTCGCCGTTCGTCAAGAGCAGCGGCTCGAGCGGGTTGCACATCGAAGCCCCCCTGGACCGAACGGCCGACTTCGACGAGGTGCGCGCGTTCGCCCAGCAGGTTGCCCAGCTTCTCGCCGCTCGCGACCCCGACCGGATCACCGTGGCCCACCGGAAGGAGCAGCGCGGCGGGCGGCTGTTCGTCGACACCAACCGCAACGCCTACGCCCAGCACGCCGCGGCGGCCTACACCGTCCGCGCTCGCCCCAGCGCGCCGGTGGCCGCCCCGCTCGACTGGGACGAGGCCACCAGCTCCGGGTTCGACCCGCAGCGGTACACGATCACCAACCTCTTTCGCCGGTTGGCACAAAAGCCCGATCCGTGGGAGGGGTTCCATGACGCTGCCGTGAGCTTGCACGGCGCGCGCCGCCGTCTTGAGCGGCACACGACGTAGAGCTTCTGGACCCGGCGACCCGCTCGGCGAACGGCGGGCTGGGGACAGCCCTTCCCAGGAGACTGGTGCTCGCGTGGCCCTCAGGGGCGGCGCCCCACGCCGGTGGCGATCTCCCGCTGTCGGACGCGGCCGCCTGCGGCGGGGTCGAGCGGTGGGGTGGGCATGCCGGTTCCGTCCGCTAGGCCGTTCAGAAACGCCGCCACCGCGTCGGTGCTGTGATGGCGAGGTGTCCATCCCAGCTCGGTGCGGGCGCGGCGGGTGTCCATGATCGGCACGGACCGCAACAGATCCAGCAAGCCCGGCTCGACGGGGACGAGGTGGGCGTGCCACAGCGCCGAAACGCCGGCGCGAGCCAGCCCGGCGGGCACCCCCACGGTGCGGGCACCCAGCAGCGACGCCAACACCGAGGCGTCGAGCACCGGCTCGGCGGCGAGGTTGAACGCGCCGCTGACCGGGCGCAGCACCGCCTGCCGATACGCTTCGGCCGCGTCCTCGGTGTGCAACGCCTGGAACCGGAATCCCGAGAACTCCGGGAGCAGAGGGACGTGACGGCGGCCCAGCAACCGCTCCGGGGCCAACGGTCCAGCGAACAGCCGGCGTTGTTGCGGCGCAGACGTGTGTTTGAAGATGAATCCCGGCCGCAGGCGCGCGACGCGCACGCCGGTGTGGTCGGCTTCGAGGTCGTCGAGCGCGGCCTCCACCGCTGCCTTCTCCCGGGAGTACGTGGCGGACGGCACTCCGGTTGTGGGCCAGGACTCGTCGACGGCCTCGTCTTTGGGACCGGGCGCGTAGGTGCCGACCGAAGAGGCGTACACGAAGGCGGGCACGCCGGCGTCGACCACCGTCTGTGCCACCCTCAGGCTGCCGTGCACGTTGGTTGCCCAGGTGATGTCGGGACGGTGGGTGGGCTGGAAGAGCCAAGCGAGGTGGACGACGGCGTCCGCCCCCTCGACGTGGCTGTGCAGGTCGTCGCGGCTGACGTCTGCCTGTGCCCAGACGGTCTTGGGCGGCTGCCAGGAGGGCAGCCGCCGACACAAACCCACGACACGCTCGACAGCAGGGTCGTCGGCCAGCATCGCGACCAGGCTGGTGCCGACGTTGCCGCTCGCTCCGGTGACCACGATGCGCATGGCGCCTTCTGTGCCCACCACCGTCGACGATCACACCACCGTTGGTGCCGGATTGGTGGTGTCACGAGCGAGGGGCTGGGAACACCGGGGAACGCACCCCTGCAGTCCGAGCCCGTTGGCATCCGATTCGAAGGAGGCGCACCGTGAGCGAAGTCGTGGAAAAGAGCATCGACGTGAACCT
>CAYQMQ010000265.1:0-3388 GCA_964418395.1 uncultured Actinomycetota bacterium | reverse complement strand
GCAGGTGTGGCACACCTACCCGCCCGTGCCCGTCGGCGACGCCGACGCGGTGCTGGCGCTGCTGACCGCCCCGGAGCGGTGGCCGGACTTCGCCAGCGAGTTCGGCCGCTTCACCCCGGTTCGGGCCGGGGGGCTGGACCACCAGACCTTCGAGATCGAGGTGCTCGGCGAGCCGCTCGGGCCGGTGCCGCTGCTGCTCCGCGCCTACGTCACGGTGACCGCGCTGCACACCCGGGCGGACGAAGCGGCCCTGCGTGCCTGGGTGGACGACGTCGCCGCCGGGTTGGCCCGCTGGGGCCACGATGAGCCGCCGCCGGTGCCCCAGGGCGCCACGCCGGTGGCGGGCGTGGAGCTGACCACCCACGAGGGCCATTTCCTCGGCCGCGCCCGCAACCGGCTGGTCCTGTACCACGACGACGCCGGAGCGTGGCTTCGCGCGGTCGGTACGTGGGATCCCCTGGACTGGCAACGGGAGACGCTGCACCGGTTCGGCCGGCACGCCCAGCACGCCTTCTGGGGCATGGGCGCCCCCGAGGAGTCGATGCTGCACCAGATCGCGGCCGTCGCCGCGGGACAGGGCCGCCCTCCCGAGTCGTGACCGCTGCCGGAGAGGATCCGCCGGATGGATGCCGAGCGAGCCGACGTCGTGGTCGTCGGATCCGGCCCGAACGGGCTGGCCGCGGCGATCACCCTGGCCGAGGCCGGGCGGGAGGTGGTGGTCTGCGAGGCCGCCGACACTCCCGGTGGGGCCGTGCGCACCGCCGAGCTCACCGAGCCGGGGGTGCGCCACGACCTGTTCAGCGCGGTGCACCCCGCGGCCGCGGCCAGCCCGGTGTTCGCCCGCTGGCCCCTGACCGAGCACGGCCTCGACTGGGTTCACCCCGAGGTGGCCATGGCCCATCCGCTGCCGGACGGCTCCGCGGTCGGGCTGCATCGCGACCTCGATCGGACGGCGGCCAGCCTCGACGCCCACGCCGCCGGGGACGGCTCGGCCTGGCGGGACTTCGCCGGACCGCTGCTGGAGGCGTATCCGGCGCTGCGCCGCAGCTTCCTGTCCGGCTGGGTGCCGGTGCGCGGGCCCGTGGAGCTGCTGGCCCGGCTGGGGCTCGGCGGAACGCTGGAGTTCGCCCGGACCGCGCTGGCGCCCGCCACCGTGCTGGCCGAGGAGACGTTTGCTTCACCGGCCGCGCGCGCGTGGCTCTTGGGCTCGGTGCACCACGGCGACGTGCCCGCCGACGAGGCCGGCAGCGCCCTGACAGGGCTGTACCTGCAGCTGTTCGGGCACGCGGTCGGGTGGCCGAGCCCGCGTGGCGGCGCGCAGGGGCTGACCGATGCGCTGGTGGGTTACCTGCGCGCCCTCGGCGGGCAGGTGCGGACCGGGGCGCGGGTCGATCGGATCGTGTCCCGCCACGGCCGCGTCGCCGGTGTGCGGCTGGCGGACGGCGGGAGGGTGCGAGCCGGCGTCGTCGTCGCCGACACCACCCCGCACGCCCTCGCGGACCTCGCCGGCGACGCCGCGCTCGGCCGTCGCTATGCCCGGGCGGTGCGCCGGTACCGCTACGGGCCGGGGACCGTCAAGCTCGACTGGGCCCTGGACGCGCCGGTGCCCTGGGCCGCCGCCGAGGCGCGCCAGGCCGGCACGGTCCACGTGGGCGGCACGCCGGACGAGATCCGCTCAGCCGCCAACACCGTCCGGCAAGGCCGGCTGCCCGAGCGCCCGTTCCTGCTGGCGGGCCAGCAGAGCCTCGCCGACCCCACGCGGGCGCCCGAGGGCATCCACACCGCCTGGGCCTACACCCGCGTGCCGCACGGCATCGACTGGTCCCGTGAGGCCGAGGCCTTCGTCACGGCGATGGAGGCTCAGATCGAGCGGTTCGCCCCGGGTTTCACCCAGACGGTACGCGCCCGCCACGTCCTGTTGCCCTTCGACCTCGAGTCCCGCAACGCCAACCTCGCCGAGGGCGACGTGGGCAACGGCACGCTGGCGCTGGACCAGGTGGTCTTTCGCCCCGTCCCCACGCTGGCGCCCTACCGCACGCCGGTGACCGGGCTGTATCTGGGCAGCGCCGCGACGTTCCCCGGCCCGGCGGTACACGGCGTGCCCGGCCGCGCCGCCGCCCGGCTGGCGCTGGCCGAGTCCCGAGCGCGGCGCTGGTAGCTCACGGGAGCGGGCCCATCGGTGCCACGGGGCCGCGTCGGTAGATTGCCGCGATGGTGAGCAGCCGACGGTCGTCCAACCTCGTCGCCGCGGGCATCTTCCTGTCGCGGATCGCGGGCTTGCTGCGCGAGACGGTGATCGCTGCGTTCCTCGGCGCGGGCGGCGCCGTCGACGCGTTCCGGGCGGCCATGCGCATCCCCAACGTGTTGCAGAACCTGTTGGGCGAAGGGGTGCTGTCCGCGTCGTTCATCCCCGTCTACAGCCGCCTGCTGGCTCAGGACCGCGAGGAGGAGGCCAGCAAGGTCGCCGGCGCCGTCGCCGGGCTGCTCATCGCGGTCACCGGCGGGCTGGTGCTGGCCGGCGTGGCACTGGCCGGGGCACTGGTCGACCTCCTCGCGCCCGGCTTCACCGGGGCCAAGCGCGACCTGACCGTCACGCTGCTGCGGATCGTCACCCCCGGCGTGGGGCTGCTGGTGCTGTCGGCGTGGTGTTTGGGGGTGTTGAACAGCCACCGGCGCTTCTTTTTGTCGTACGTCGCGCCGGTGCTGTGGAACGTCGCCCAGATCGCGGCGCTCACCGCCGCGGCCCTGATCGCGACCGGCTCGCTGAGCGTGGAGGCCGACGCGGGCCTGCTGGCCGACCTCGCCGTCGCCCTCGCGTGGGGCACGGTGGCCGGCGGCGTGGCCCAGCTCGGCATCCAGCTGCCGGCGGTGCTGCGGCTCGCCCGCGGGCTGCGCCTGAGCCTGTCCACGCGCCCTCCCGGCGTGCGCGAGGCCCTGCGGGCGTTCGGGCCGGTCGTGGCCGCCCGCGGCGGCGTGCAGGTGTCGGCGTTCGTCGACCTGGCGTTGGCCAGCCTGTTGGCCGGCTCGGCGGTGGCGGTGCTCGGCTTCGCCCAGGTGCTGTATCTGCTGCCGGTCAGCCTCTTCGGCATGAGCGTGGCCGCCGCCGAGCTGCCGGAGCTGTCCGCCCGCCGCGATGAGGACATCGACCAGCTGCGCGAACGTGTACGCGGCGGGCTCGCCCGCGTGGCGTTCTTCGTCCTGCCCGTGGCGGCCATGTTCGTGGTCGCCGGCGATCTCGTGGTGGGCGCGCTGTGGCAGCGCGGCCAGTTCAACGCCCAGGACACGCTGACGGTAGCCGCGGTGCTGGGCGGCTACGCGCTCGGGCTGTTGGCCATCACCGCCAGCCGGCTGCTGCAGTCCGCGCTGTACGCCGCCGGCCGGGCCGGCG